>PMOK01000009.1 GCA_003162425.1 Bryobacterales bacterium
GACATCGGCGACCTGGTAAGCTTTCTCAACCGTCCCGCTCACTAATGGGCCATGGCGCACGCTCACAGTGTGTCTCAGAATTCGGTTGGCAGCCGAATGGTGCCGCGATGTAATGTCGGTAGGAGAGCCTTAGCCGACCCAAGCTGTAGGGCCGGCCCAGGACATAACTTGTCGGTCGCTGGCTCAACGTTGGCCCGAGGATGTCATAGGTTCCTCCCCCGTACGCTCCCGATCCATCCGATCTGGGAATAATGCCTGCCACGTGTTTGTTGTCCCGTAGGAGGAAGGAGGGTGCGAATTCGGCCAGCGTGACGGTCGCGGTAGAGATTCCATCCGAGGTTGTTACGGTTACTTGTACGGCTCCCCTGGCTGTATCGTCTGGTCAGCTTCGCCAATCATATTTTCAGGTTTCTCAGTGCCAGTGACGACCCCGAAAGGGTCGNNGGGTCGTGCCATGCTGTTAACTAGTGGGCCTGTTCGTTCGGATCCCCGGACGAATCGGCTACCCAACCGCCAGTTAACAGGCAGACAAACGAGCGTTGAATCGCATGCAATTGGTAACGAGCGGCCGGGGCGATGACCGCTGCGTTGATTCTAGTGGGCTTTGCCCAGGATCACGTTCGCGCGAGCGGAACAAAAAGCCAAGCAGTCAAGCTCCGCAACGAGCCGGACGCGTGTTAACTAGAAAGCCGAAGCCTCCGATCCTTCGGGGACCCGAACGAACNNTTCCGAGATGTACGAGGAAGCACGGCAGCCGCAGCTGGGCGGAAAACGTGTTGCTGTAAGTCCCACGACTGCCAGCAAATCGTAGCAACTCGCGTGCGAGTCCTCCCACTTGGCAAACGCTGCGGGCCGATTCACTCTTGGGATCGTCGATGTCGCCGCGATGCTGGCGGCGCTCCACGTGCAGGGTTTCAGCGACTACGGCGGAAATCACAATCAAGCGCGCCATCCGCCCCGATGATGGACGTGTCTGGTAACGCGCTCAAGAAACTTCGTAAGGTCATCCGGCCCAGGAATCCCCTTCGAGCGCTTCATTTTCTTTTTCCCAACGCTGACACCCTCGCACGGGTTACGGCCGTCCCAAAGGTCCCATTTCGCCTGGCGCATCGTTATTTCGTCGCAGAAACCAAGCTGGAAGGACTGTCGCTTGCGCTTCAATCCCGCGGCTGTCACCACAGGCACGCTTGAAATCGGTAGGAACTTGCCATGCCGGTCAACCGGCGGACGATGCTGTTATCCTGGCCGAGCGGTGTCGGCTCTCGATCCGCCCACGAAGCCGCAGAAAAGGCCTCTCTACTGCGTAGTAAGAGATGCTGGCGGCCACATATGTCGCAGCTACCCCGGCAATAATCACAACCCCAGCCGGCATCCCGCGGGCGGCTTTGGCCACAAGGCCGGCGGCCATTTCGTGGTACAGATACGTCGAATAGGAGATCGTGCCAAGATAAACCAGGGGACCCGAGTCCATCCAAGCGAGGCAGCGCTGAGGTGATGCCAGGAGCTGCGTCATCAGCACCGCCACCAGGACGGGATCTACCATAAATCCAACTGTGTTGCGATAGCTGGTTCCGTAAAACCATGCGGCCGTTGTCGACAGGACCAGGCCGCCAAATGGTAACAGCATGGTGCTGGCACAGACAATCGTCCAGAATCGGGCGAAGTAACCGTAGTGCAGGGAGATTGCCAGGACACAACCGACCAGTAGATGGTCGATCCGGGTGTCAAATGCGGTATAGATGTACTCCTCGGGTGCCCCAGCGAATTGAAGGATAACGCGGTAGATCCACACCAGCAGAATGCCCCAACAGGTCACTCGAAGGAGGAGTTGTCGGTTACGGGCCAGCAGCAGGACTAGCGGGGGCCAAAGCAGATAATACTGCTCCTCCACGCCCAGCGACCAAGCGTGGCTCAGACCGTTTTCGGGGTAATGATTCAGGCCCTGATAGTAGTTGCCGACATAAAAAAAAGTGGCGATGACCTGCCCCCATAGGATGTGGCTGTGCTTGACCAAAAGTCCGCCGACAGTCACCGCCCAAAAAACATAAAACGCCGGGAAAATGCGGAATGTACGACGGAAATAGAAATGCCCGAGCGAGATGCGGCTGGTCTTATCGTATTCTTCCAGAAGCAGCAAAGTAATCAGGAAACCGCTGATGACGAAGAAAATCATCACGCCCGCCCCGGCAGGAAGAAAGGCGAATCCAAAATGGTACAGCACGACGATCAATGCACTGACCGCCCGTAAGGCGTCGAGCTTGGGAATCTTCTTCTTTCGCAGATTGTCAGACAGAGGGGTAGGAATCCCAGGGTTTCTGATTTGGCCGTAAGGTGTGGATAGTTCAGACGCCAAGGAGCTATTTTAGACTTTCTTCCCTATCCTAGTGGAAACTGTTCGGGAATGGGATTCGTGTAGCCGGCCGCCGCCAACTCTCTCCGGAAGCCCACGTTCTGATGCGCCGGAGCCCACCTCTTTGATCTGCACAGCGATGGTACAGTTTCGTTCGGCGGCGAAGTCAACCTTCGAGAGGTGACGCACACGACAAAAGGAAATGGCTGCGCGTCCGCACGCCGTGAGACGTTTGAAAGATGCGACTGCGTCGAATCGCTTCGTCGAGTGTGCGAAGCGAGCAGGAAGCGTCTGGCGAAAGAGGACTCGGAGAGTGCCGCGCATGTTCGCCAAAGTACCACTGGTACCTTTCGAGAACCACATCCGGCAGATTCCACTCCGGCAGATTCCACTTGCCATTTCAACGCCAGTCAATAGATGCCTAAACACAGTCTCGGCTGACGGCCGTCCAAGGAGGAATCCATGAGATTTGTNNCGTCTTGCTGCTTTGCTTTGCTCTTTTTGTTTCCTTGCACTCTCCAATGATTCTGGCAATCCCACAGTCACCCCCGAACCGAGCCTGGTCGCTCTGATGGCAGCGGGCATGACCGGGATCGGTGTCGTCGCCTGGCGCCGTAACCGCAAGAAGTAGTTGGAACCCGCCGGCGAACAACGAGCGGGCCCACAATCGAAACAGCCTCGCACCGATCTCGCGGCGTTGCTTGGTCTTTTGATTTTCTTCGTCGCGCTTGCAGCCGGAACTTTGGTTACGCGGCTGGTCGCACCGAACGAAGGATGGTTTGCAGATCCAGCGTTCCATCTCGCGACGCGCGGGGTCTTCAGTACCACCAGCATCGAGACCACGGGAACCTGGCTGGAAGGACTCAACCGGCACACATACTGGATTCTTCCGCTGTACCCGGTCGCTCAGGCTCCGCTCTTCCGTTTGTTTGGATTCAGTCTGTATACAATGCGAAGCGCGTCAATCTTCTGGGGCGTGATCGCTTTGACGGCCGTCTACCTCCTAATTCGTTCGCAGACAGGACCAGGCATTGCACTGCTTGCATCCTTGCTGCTTGCCACCGACTTCCACTTTCTCGTCGGAGCAGCCACAGGCCGCATGGACATGATGTGCGCNNACCCGGTAGTAGCTGATAACGCCAAACATGATGTGCGCCGCGTTAGGATTTTCAGGCCTCGCCGTCTATATGCTGCTTCGGCAACGCTCGCTTCCAACCGCAATCCTTCTCAGTCACACGGTGGTTGCTGCGGCTTGCCTGACACATCCATGCGGTGTTCTAGCCCTTGGTGGACTGGTCTTGTTAATGTTTCGTTTCGACCGCCAGCCCTGGCGCTGGCAATTCCTGCCGCTGGCCGCT
>PMOK01000127.1 GCA_003162425.1 Bryobacterales bacterium
CCGGACCGTGAACGCTGCACGCATGAGTGCGTGCGCCACAAGCGTCTTCATGACCTTTGGTGGGCCAGTAAGCCCATGGGAACTTCCTCACGGTCGCGGCTTGGTCACAACCTGATTCCAGGAGTAGAATTGGGGGAAGCAATGGCGTCTGCAAGCGGGGAAATATGCTCGACTGTTCGACCGCTCGGCTCCTTCGAGCATTTCCTGTGGTTGATGGATCAGAACCGCCCGATTCACTTCGGAGTAGTTTGTCAGGTGAGTGGCCGCACGGAAGTGGAAGAGTGGCGTAACGCACTGGCCGCCGTTCAGAAGCGGCATCCGTTCCTTTCAGTCCGAATCGATGCGGATCCTGCGGGAAAAACAACCCACTTTGTTCGCGACCCAAACGAATGCATTCCGCTCCGAGTGGTGGAAAGCACGGACGCGGCAAATTGGCAGCGCGAACTGGCCTCGGAAATGTCCCGCCCGATCGATTGGCGGCGTGCGCCGCTGGTTCGAGTGGTCTTGTTGCATCAGAGCAACCGGACTCATTTGATATTGATGGCGCATCACGCCGTGGCGGATGGGTTGTCGCTGGCCTATGCGACTCGGGATATTCTTCTGGCAATGGCCGGCGAACCGTTGGCGCCGCTTCCCGCGGAACGTCCCTATGAAGAATTGCTGGCGGAAGCGCCCATCGCGGCTCCGCCAAAACCCGCCCACGCAGAGGCTTCGCGAGCGGCGACCTACCGGCCTTTGGACGGATCGCCACCATTCGTAGACTCACACATCTTCGACGCCGAAACTACCGAGGCGATCGTAAGACGCAGCCGCGAGGAACAGACAACGGTACAGGGCGCCCTTTGCGCGGCTTTCCTGCTTGCGGGCCGGAAACTCCTCGCGGACTGGGCCGAACAGCCAGTCCGCTGCGTTTCGCCGATTAACCTCAGAAAGTTTTGTTCGGGAGTTGCGGACGACGTGGGCCTGTTCATTGGCCGCGGGGTGAGCGTCCACCCGCCCGGCGACGAGGGCTCGTTCTGGTTCGTCGCTCGCTCGGTCAAGGAACAACTCCGGCAATTCGAGTCGCTTGATTTCACCACGTGGATGGCATCGAAGTGGCGGAAAATGGCGAATCAGCAGCCGGATGCGAATACGGTCGCGGCGTTTTACGCCCAGGCGATGCCGCACGAATTGATGATCACGAATCTTGGACGCTTGGCGGTGGGCTCCCAGTTCGGTTCCCTAAAGGTGGAGGCATTCTGGGGCCCTGCGCTTACAATGGGATTCGATGGCGAGCAGAGCATCGGAGTGAGCACACTCGATGGCCGGCTTGCATGCCTGCACGTGAGCTATCGGCCGATCGAGGGATTGCTTCCCACGGCGGCCAGTCTGCTTGTATCGGAATCCCGCTGAATCACTGGAGGACATCATGAAATTGAAAATCAGTTCGGTCGTGCTGGCGGGCGGTCTGCTGGCTTGCGCCTTAGTGCGCGCGGAGAGCACTCCATCACCGGCGTTGCTGGTGCTCGCTAAGAGCGACAACACTCTTGCAATCGTCGATCCGGTGAGCCTCAAAGTGATCGCGCGGATGCCCTCCGGACCCGATCCTCATGAAGTAGTCGCGTCCGCTGATGGAAAATTCGCTTACATCTCCAACTACGGCGGCGGCAGGTACAACACGATCACTGTGATCGACCTGGTAGAACAAAAAGCTTTGCCTCCAGTCGACCTCGGCGCGCTACGTGGACCTCACGGTCTGATGTTCGTGGGCGGGAAGGTATGGTTCACGGCCGAAGCAGCCAAAGTGATCGGCAGCTATGATCCGGCGTCACAGAAGATCGATTGGGTGCTCGGTACCGGTCAGAACAGAACGCACATGATCTTCGTTTCCGAAGATCTCAAATGGATGGTGACGTCCAATGTCAGTTCAGCCACCATGACTTTCATTGAGAAGCGCACTGGTAGACAAGGACCCGGAGGGCCCCCACAGGCGGATTGGGACGAAACTGTGGTGCCCGTGGGCAGAGGCGCGGAGGGATTTGATGTTTCTCCAAACGGTAAGGAAATATGGGCGGCGAATGCGCAGGACGGCACCGTTTCCATCATCGATGTTGCGAGTAAGAAAGTAATTCAGACGCTTGCGGCCAACGTTGCCAGCGCCAACCGGCTGAAGTTCACACCAGCCGGAAAGCTGGTGTTCATCTCCACATTGGGCGGCCCGGACTTGACCATCATTGACGCGTCGACTCGAAGCGTTGTGAAGCGCGTGAAGATCGGACGTGGCGCAGCCGGTATTCAAATGCAACCGGACGGATTGCGTGCGTATGTGGCCTGCACGCCCGATGACTATATCGCGATCATCGATTTGAAGTCACTGGAAGTGAGCGGTCACATCCAGGCGGGCAAACAGCCGGACGGACTGGCTTGGGCAGTGCAGCGATAGTAAAGGATCGCGCTGTGGCATTTGGATCGCGAGGTGGTCCGTGGCTGGTGTCACTTGTAATGTGGTCGGACTGCATGCGGTTCGTTGGTGACGAGAGGATAACGGGGCGTGAGCTTGAGCACCTGGCCCGCACGAAGACGAACCTGAACGGCATGCAAAGGTGGGGATACATCACCATCGAAGCCCCGCCGCGCTCCGCTGGAGTGATTCGCGCAACCTCGAAAGGCCGGCAGGCTCGCAACGTAGGGCGGCCGCTGTTCGGCGAAATCGAGCAGCGCTGGCAGACACGCTTTGGCAAGGATCCGATCCAACGGCTTCGGGAATCGCTTGGCGCGCTGATCCGCCAGATGGACGGCGAGCTGCCCGACTGTCTTCCGATCTTGGGATATGGATTGTTTAGCAGAGTGTCGGATCGCAGGCGTCAGACACCAGCCGGACCGCAAGATCACCTCACGCTGTCCGCGCTTCTTTCGCGCGTGCTGCTGGCGTTCGCCATTGAGTTCGAGCGCGAGTCGGACTTGTCGCTCGCGATCAGCGCCAACGTAGTGCGGGTGCTCAACGAGAAGGGCGTGCGGGTTCGAGACGTTCCGCTCTTGGCTGGAGTCTCGAAGGATTGATGGTACGCGTCCTGCGCTGCTCGACCTTTCGAGGTGAGGCGAGCAATCTTCGCACGGCTGCCCGACGGGTCCTGATGGGTGGCGGGCGAGGGTTCCGAAACCCAAAACGTGGCCTCACTACCCGATGGTGCTGCATCGCGGCGGATTCCCGGATGGCAGTTGACAGGCTCAATCCAGCCGGATCAGGGCACCCTTGTGGAACGCGCCGCATTCGCCGATGATCACGCAAAACGGGAGAATTGAGCTGCGATCCACGATCAGGCCGATGCCGCGATCGTCCGCTGGAAGTTCGAAGCGGCGGCTGGTGGTAACAGATTCGCCCGGCTGCAATAAAGTATTCAGTGGAACCTCGGAACCGGTGCGAATGGGATCATATCTTTTCCAGCGAGCGTCCACCAGGTAGACGTCCCTCGCAACATTTTCACGTTGGGCGACGCGGAGGGCACGGCTGAAAATGCGGAGCGTGACATTGTAATCCATGACAGCGTTCTTGGGCGTCCTTTCGACGCGTTCCACTGCGATGCACCAATCGTCACTGCATTCAGGATCGCCGACCCGCAGCACGACTTGTTTGGAGAGCGCTGTCGCAATGTATACAATCCCCACGTAAACGACGGCGCCAAGTGCGAGCGTTCTCAGTGTTCTGAGCGCCCGCGCGCGGCGTCCACGAAAAGCGGAAATCGCCGCAACGATCAGAGTCCCGAGTGCGGTGAGAAACAGCGCGATGAACAACAGATCAAAAATGGTCATAGCAGGATTTCAATGAGTATACACCGAATTACTTTATATCGTAAAGCACTCTTCGTGAGTACTCTTCGTGAATGTTATGCGCGACGTTGGGCTCGCGGTGCTCTGAAAACGGATTGGATACTATACAACTCATGAAGTGGTCAGTGTGGATCGGGATGCTTGCGGCAGGCTCAAGCGCCGTGGCGCAGGCTCCTGAAACGCCCGAGGTCCGCGGCCATGAGAGTGCTCCCTCGTTTCGGATTCGCGTGGAGACCAATGTTGTAACAGTGCCAGTGGTGGTCCGCGATAGGAATGGACGACCTGTTGGAAACCTTGAAAAGCAGGATTTTCGCATTTTTGATAACGGTAAGCCGCAGGAGATTACCGGATTCACAGTAGAAACCACCGCTTCCAAAGCCACTGCCGCGGAAGCTGCCGCACCTCCGTCCGGCCCAGCGAGTACGACGGCTCCTCCGGTTGCCGCTACCACCCCACAGCGATTCGTCGCCCTGTTTTTCGACGATTTCCACATGCCGATTGAAGACGTCGCGCGAACCCGCAACGCTGCCTGGCACTATTTGTCCTCCCCGGCGCGACCCGGGGATCGGATAGCGATCTTTACTTCATCGGGCAAAGAGCAGGTGGATTTTACCAACGATAGCGGCAAGCTGCACGACAGCCTGTTCCGGCTGGCGCCCCATTCGCGCATGACTCAGCTGATCAAAGGGTGCCCTGAGATCGAGGAATACCAGGCCTACCTCATAGACCAGCAGCAGGATACGAGTGCACTCGACATTGCAACCTCGGAAGGCTATGAGTGCCACTGTAAAACGGAAGGTAACACTTCAAGTGATTGCCGGGATGCCCAGTTGCGACTCGCGAGATTCGAGGCGGCTCAGATATGGGGCCTGGCGGAAATGCAATCGCAGTGGGCCTTGGAAGCAATGCAGCTCGTGCTGCGCCGTTTGGCGGCCATGCCGGGGCAGCGCAGCATGGTTCTGGTCTCGCCGGGCTTTTTGACCGTGACGCATCATAATCAGGTGGACGCGCTTGTCAACTGGGCGCTCCAACAGAACATTGTGATCAATGCGATCGACGCCGCCGGATTGTAAACAAGAATATCCCATTCCTGGCTGGCTGGATCGCGTCTGGATTTGGATGCTAAGAAAACCGGTATTCAAAACGAGAAACTGAAGGTGGCGCGCGATGTCCTGGCCGGTCTCAGCGCCGGCACTGGAGGCGTGTATTTCCAAAACAGCAACGACTTTAATGAGGGCTTCCGGGAAGCCGCGCAGGCCCCGGATGTTTATTACGTGCTCAGCTTTTCACCGCAAAACGTCAAGCTGGACGGGACAATCCATCCGCTCAAGGTGGTTCTCGATACCCACGAGAAGTTGCGAGTGGAAGCGCGACGCGGGTATGTCGCTCCCATGGAAACACAGCAAGAGGCGGCTCGAACCGAGACTGAGGTCGAGAAACTGGTCTTTTCTATGGAAGAATTGCACGGACTGCCGGTGCAGGTGACGGCGCAAGTGGAGGCTTCCACGCTCGCGGTTAAGATACACGTGGACATCAGTCTGCTGCACTTCCGCAAGGAAGCCGATCGCAATATCGACACGCTGCTCTTCGAAACTGCGCTGTTCGATCAAGACGGAAAATACGTGGCCGGCAAACAAGGATCGCTGGATTTGCGGCTGAAGGACGCGAGTTTGCCGAAATTCACTCAATCCGGAATTAATGCGGTCACAAAGTTTCAGGTGAAGCCTGGCACATACCGCATTCGCGAGTTAGTGCACGATACGGAATCGAAAGAGCTTTCTGCCGTGAACTGCAACGTCCCGGAATCCCGCTAGGCTGGGAAGGCAGGCTCCCCTTGCGTTCCCAGGGGACTTATGCGATGCTTCCCTAGGAAGCACAGGGGAGCACATGGATAAAGCCCAGCTCGAACTGGTTCGCGGCACTTTGGACGTTCTCATTCTTAAGGCGCTGGCCTGGGGCCGGCTGCATGGATATGCGATTACCAATCTCATCCTGCGCCAGAGCGACGAAGCATTGCTGGTGGAGGAAGGCACGCTCTACCCGGCATTGTGGCGTCTGGAGAATAAGGGATTGCTAGAGAGCGAGTGGGGCCTTTCGGAGAACAATCGCAAAGCCAAATTCTATTGGCTCACCTCCGAAGGACGCCGGCACTTGCGCCAGGAGACCAAAACCTGGGAGGCTTATGCCGCGGCGGTGGGCAAAGTGCTGGGCGCCACGCGGCCCCCGGTGGCGGAGGAGAGCTGATGAAACAGATCCCATTTTGGCGCCGCTATGCGCGATTGTTGCGCCCGGATGTGAGGGCGGATGTAGACGACGAGTTGCGATTCCACCTGGCGGCTAAAGTGGATGAGTTGGTGGCGCAAGGCGTGCGTCCGGATGTGGCGCGGCGCGAGGCGGAGCGACAGTTCGGCGAACTGAGCGCGGTACAAGAGGTGGGCGAGCGCCTGGGCCACGATAGGGAGCGAACCAAGCAACGCAGAGATTACTGGAGCGGGTGCGTGCAGGATCTTCGCTATGCGCTGCGCACATTGCGCCGTGATCGCGCTTTTACCATCATCACTGTGGTGATTCTGGCGCTGGGAATTGCCGCGAACACGGCAGTCTTCAGCGTGGTGAATACGGTTCTGCTGCGTCCACTGCCATTTCCGGATTCCGGGCGGCTTACCTGGCTTGAATCGGGGCGGGGCTTGAATGCCAACTTGCGCGAAGCTGCTGGGCTTTCCGGACTGACCTACACGGTGGCGGCTTATGAGGAGTTCCAGCGCCACAATCAGTCGTTCCAGCAAGTGACCAGCTACAATCCATTCTTCGGCAACGGCGAGTTCACGCTCACCGGGCATGGCGAGCCGCAGGCCGTGCTGGGTCTGATGATTGCCGACAATTTTTTCCAGACGCTGGGTGTCCAACCCACGCTTGGACGGCTACTCACAAAGGAGGAATGTCAAAAGGGCGGTCGAGCCGCTGCGTTGCTGAGCTATGCGTTCTGGCAACGGCAGTTTGCCGGCGATCCGAATATTGTCGGGCAAGCAATCATATTAAATAAGACACCCGTCGTCGTGGTGGGCGTGATGCCCTCCAGCTTCGATTTTGGTTCCGTATTTTCGCCGGGGCTGAGAATAGACTTGTATGTTCCGGCCATCATGGATGTAGTTAGAAACTGGGGAAATACCCTTGCGGTGGTCGGCCGTTTGAAGCCAGGCGTCGGAGTGGCGCAAGCGCAGGCTGAATCGGACATCCTGTTCCCACAACTCAAAGCTGCGCATCCTGATTGGTTCGAGGATTATTCATCCACCATCACGGGGTTAAAAGAATTTGTCACCGGCAAGCTTCGCCGGTCGCTGATTGTGCTGTGGTGCGCCGTGGGAGTGATTCTGCTCATCGTCGGCGTGAATCTTTTGAACCTGCTGCTGGCGCGCGCGGCTGCGCGAAGCAAGGAATTCGCCATGCGCATGGCTTTGGGGGCAGGGCGGGGGAGACTCATCCGGCAACTGCTGACGGAGAGCCTGGTTCTCTCGATCGCGGGTGCGTTGCTCGGCCTTGCGCTAGCGTTCGCCATCACCATTTATCTGGCTCATCAGGGACCGATCGCGCTGCCGCTGCTGAGCAGCGTGCGGGTGGATGGGGCAGCGCTCGGGTGGACCATTCTGATCGCAGTGGCGACCGCTGTTCTATTTGGCTTCGCTCCCGGACTTAGAATATCCGCCGGCAATCTGCAGGACGCGCTCAAAGACGCCGGTCCCGGAATGAGCGCGGGGCGAAAGCATGAGCGCATGCGGGCGGCACTCGTAATTTCAGAGGTTGCGCTGGCGTGCGTTTTGCTGGTAGGCGCGGGTTTGCTGCTGCGTAGCTTCCTCAGGGTTCTGGATGTGGATCTGGGATTCCAGCCCAGCCGCGCAGCCGTGATCAAGGTGGACTACGACGACGGCAACGACCGCAACAGCCGGGTGCGGCGCGGGGCAATTCTTCGCGAGATGCTGCGGAATATCGATGCCATCCCTGGCGTTGAGGCTTCGGGCATAGCGGATATGCTCCCGCTCGGCCGCAATCGAAGTTGGGGATTCCAGGCGAAGGGCAAACAGTATCCCAAGGATATGGCTCTGGTTGCTCTGGTTCGCATAGTTACGCCGGGCTATCTGGGCGCCATGGGGATGCATTTACTGGAAGGCCGCGATTTCAATTGGCAGGACACTGACGGGAGGGAGGCTGCGGTGATCGTAAACCAGGCTGCGGCACGCCGTTTTTGGCCGGGCGAAGATCCGGTAGGACGCCTCGCATTGGTGAATGGCGACACCCGCGTGATTGGCGTGATTGCAGATGTGCGGGAGCACAGCCTGGAATTTTCCGCGCAGCCAGAAATGTATCTGTCCGCGGCGCAGGCGGATCCCGAAGGCGCGGAGCTGGTGATTCGAACCAAGCTTGCACCCGAGGTGCTGGCGTCCAGCGTGATGAAGACTCTGCGGTCGCTCAATCCGGCGCAGCCTGCGGCCGAATTTCGTCCGCTGCAGCAGATTGTGGACCACGCCGTTTCGCCGCGGCGCTTCTTTGTGATGCTGGTGGCGAGCTTCGCGCTGCTTGGCTTGGTGCTGGCATCGCTCGGGATTTATGGTGTGATCTCCTATTCGGTTACGCGGCAGACGCAGGAGATCGGCATCCGGATGGCCCTGGGCGCCACCGCTTTTCAAGTGCAGCGCGGGGTGATCGCGCGGGCACTGCGGCTGGCGCTGGCTGGAGTTACGCTCGGAACCATCGGATCGTTCGCGGCTGCAAAGTGGATCGCGTCGTTACTGTTCGGAACCAGGCCAACGGATCCAGCTACTTTTGCGGGGATCGTGGTGCTGCTGTGTGCAGTGGCGTTGTTCGCCGGATACCTGCCGGCGCGGCGAGCGTCGCGGATTGATCCGATGATAGCATTGCGGACCAATTAAACGCTTCCGTCCCCTTGCTGACGCGCGGGGCTACAACGCGGGAGTAATTGAGGCGGAACGCTGAATTGTAGCCCCGCACGTCAGTGAGGGGACACTTCCGATTACCGCTGTGGTGGCTGCTGCGCCGGATGTTGTTGCTGTTGCGCGCGCTTGATCAAGAAATCCACCACCGCTTGGCGTTCCTCGGGATCTATTTTGCCGTTATGATTCTTATCGAATGCATTTAGCAACAGCTTCAGTTGGCCGGCGCGTTCAGGGCCGAGAGCCTCTTCATCCACGCCGTTCTCGAGCATCGCGGCGATAAACTCGGCCCGCGTCCCGGCACGGAACTCGGGCACCTGGGCGGGACTATCGAGCGTGACGGAAACAAACGCGAAAGCCATTTCGTTGGTAGTCTGCTCACCGAACTTCACTTCTTGCGGCGGGTTGCTAGGGTTGTGTGGATTGGCGGCGGAGTTGTCATAGGTATACTGCATTTCGAGCCGCGTTCCTTTCGGAAGCTTCACCGGGCTCGCGTAGCGGTAAGCCCCCTGCCAGTTGAAATCCCAATCCTGGATCCAGATCAGCGGCACCGCCGTGCCATCCGGCAGGTGCGCGTCCACCTTCATATCCTTGGCCAGATAGTGGGCGTGCGGAAAAACGGCGATGGCCTCCACATCCATGGGAAGAATTCCGGAAGACTTCACCACGTAATGACTGTCACCGGCCGGAATATCGATCTTCTGGTTACCGAGGACATACAGTGTGAGTCCTTTGGTGGGCGGCTCTTTCGAAAATTTGAGACCCAGCCGGGACTGGTCCTGTTCGGGCTTGCCGTCCAAGTGGTAATGAATCTGCAAAACCAGATCAGAACCTTTCTTGATGGTGGAAGCAATTCCGGGCCGCGCGGTGGCCGGCTCAGCGCCTGGAGCCCAACCGCCGAGCGCGCCGCTTATATCCAAACCGGGGCCGCCGACGCAGTCGTAACCCTGTCCGGGCACCGTTTCCTTCTTACGTGCTTCGCCCGAACTATCCAGGAAGAGAATCGCGTGGTGAACAATCTTCGCATTTCCTGGGCGGAACTCCACCGTCTTGACATATTCGTCCTCAGTCGCGTTCATGGGGACCACGAAGCAGCGGAATTGATCCGGACCTTCTGCCGGCACCGAATACGGTTTCGTCATCTCGATCACTTGATCGGGTTGTCCGGCCATCCAGCCCGCGGTAAAGGTCGGCGGAGCGGGTTTTTCCTTCGGATTACCCTCTGGTGCACCGTGCATGGCCCAATCGCGAATGGTGGAAATCTGTTGTTCGGTGAGCCGGCGTTCATCCAGGAACTCGCCGTAGCCCGGAGTGGCTTTCCAGGGCGGCATCACGCGCTCCTGAGTTATAGCCGCGATCTGCTTGGCGCGCTTGGCGGCATCGTCGTAAGTCAACAATGCGAAGGGCGCTACTTCGCCGGGCCGATGGCAGTTGGAGCAGTTCTGGTAAAGGATGGGCGCGACGTCGCGATTAAAAGTGGGAGTGGCGGTGGTCTTATCCGTGCCTGCATAGCCTACGCCGGCAAGAGTCAAAACGAGTGAGAGGGGGATCGGATTTCGCATTTAGTTGAGTCCTGGGATAGCGCACCCCAATACTTTGGTCACCGGGCGCGGCACGGGTTTACCTTGCAGAATAGCGTCCAGCGCCTCGCCCAAGTCGTCCTGGGTGGGATGGAAGCGCGTCTTGCCGAAATCGACAAAACGGTCGTCCACGCGTCCGCGATACAGCTCTTGGGCGTCGGGGCCCAAGATGACCGCTTCGGGCGTGGATCGTGCGCCGGTCTGGCGCGCTAGAGTCTGATGCGTGTCAAGCAACGCCGGGAACGGCACCAGAAAATCGGAGTCGTGTTTGCGTACCGCATCGGCACTTTCCGACGGATCCGAATAGACGTTGTAGAAGGCAACGCCGCGCGGCGAGTATTCGTGATACAGGCGCGCCAATATCGGCGCGTAGGTATTGGAGTTCGGACAATCGATCGCAACGAAGATGAAAACCGTGGCTTTGTATTGGCGCAGATCACTGGAAGTGTGCGTTTTTCCCGCCGTGTCCTGGAGCGAGAAATTGGATTGCGACGCAAGCAGGAAATTCGCCGCAAGCGTGAGCTGCAGACAGCTCCGCGCTAGACTCCGAACAAGGATCGGCTGAAGCGACACGGCTCTTCCATTTTAATCCAAGCCCGCGCCGCAGTGCATTTCCGATATTCGAAGAAGGATCAGGTGACCGTCACGCGTCCCGATCTCGACGCCTCGGAGATTGCCAGCCGTCAGAACCCCGCTCGCCGACTGCCCGGAGCCAGAACTGTGGACCGTGGAACTGCCGGCGAGTGCGCAGTCCACGCCGATGACCTATGAATGGAACGGAAAGCAGTTCATCGTAATCTGCGCCGGCGGACACGGCAAGATGAAAAGCAAAATGGGTGACTCGGTGGTGGCGTTCGCACTGGAGTAGCGCGTCCAAAAGATCCAGGCGTTCACACGAGTGTGAACGCGGCACGCTGAGAGCGTGCGCCACGTTATTGGCGTACTACGGCCTCCTTGGGCACTTCTGGATCTGTTTCTACTACAGAGTCGGTATCCAACAGCCGGATTTTGCGTGTGCGGCGGCCGGCAACGTGAATGGTGGCTGCGCGGGAATTGCGCAGTGTCACACCGTCCACATCCTTCAACTCCATCACATTCCCGCGCGAGCCTGGAGCCGCCGCAATGTCGACGCCTTCCAGCAGCAGATTCTGAACGTTCTCCACTTGAAGACCGGTTCGCCAAGTGGCGGACTCCGGTTTGTCCCAACGAACCTCGACATCCTTCATGGTGAAGTTGCGCGCGTCCCGCAACGTCATCGCCTGGCGCGTATTTTCATAGGGCGCGTTTGGATCGTGAGAGACGAACAGGTGGATATTTTCGAGGTGAATGCCGTCCAGCCAGCTATCGGGATGACCGTTGATGGCGGAGGTCCCAGTGCCATGCGCAATCACGTTGCGAATCGAGACATTGCGGATCACGCCGGCTTTGGGTTCGTTGTCGCGTTTGGTCCCATCCACCTCGCTGCGGCGCTTGATGTTGAAGTGAATCGGGTCGCCATCGCCCCACCAGAACCAATCGAACCGCCGCGTCTCGATCAGAACGTCTGAAATGGTTACGTCTTCCACAATGCCGCCGTCGAACACCATGAACGCCAGGCCGCGGTTCGAATTCGTGATCACTACATTATTGATAGCCACCCGACGCACCGCGTTCGAGTTGCCGTCGCAGAACTTGATTGCGCTGGATGCCGACGAGAGCCGGCAGTTTGTCACCGTAATGTTCTCCGTCGGCAGCGCCGGGCCCCAGATATCCGCCGAATAGAAGACCAGCGCATCGTCGCCGGTCTCGATTGTGGAATTGGAGATACGAACGTCCTGGCAACCATCCGGGTCGATGCCATCGGCCCACACTGCTTCCTTTTGGCTCGAGTAAATATAAACGCCATCGATCACCAGTCGCTTGCAGGCGTATGGGTTGATGGTCCAACTGCGCGATCGAAGGAATTTCAGACCCGTGATGCGAACATCCTCGCAACGCAGCAACAGAACCAGACGCGGAACCATCGTCTCCTTCCCCATTCCGGTGGGGAACGATCGCAACAACGGCTTGCCGGTGCCTTCCATCAAACGTTGATTGGGCATGATGTAGTAGTCCGTGAAATTGTTCGGCCGGAACTCGTAGGTCGCCTGGCCGTCCAGCGTGCCGCGCCCTTCGATCGCGATGTTGTGCAAGTCCTCGCCGTAGATTAGCGCGGCAGTTTTCTCAGAATCGAATTCCTTTCCGTTCAGTGAGGCGAATATGGTGGCGCCTGCCTCCACGTACAAGCGAACTCCCGACCGCAGGTGGAGTTGCCCGGATGTGTATTCGCCGGGTGGAACATAGACCGTGCCGCCGCCGGCTTTGCCGCAGGCGTCGATGGCTTGCTGCAGCGCCGGCCTGGCATTGTCGGATTTGCGTCCCGATGCTCCGTAGTCTTTGATGTTGAAAACCGGTTGGGCCGCGGCTGTTCCTGCCAGCGCGATCGTGGTCACGATCCAGAGCTTCATGGAATGATTCTGTCACCTTTGAAACGAGTTAATGGCTCTTGACTTTGGTATGTAAAGTACTTTATATTTGTCGCATGACCTCTCTCGCGACCCCGATCTCTTCTCCTTTCGAGCGTTGGCACGATCATTTCTTCGAGAATCGCGATCGCGCCGGTGCATTGCCCTGGCACGATTCATATCAGCTCACCGCCCGGGAACTACGTGCGGTCGCGCGGTCCATCCAGCAGTTTCAGCTCGGCGAATGGGCGCGCGGCCGGGGCTTCGTGCGGCGGGCTGCCTCGCATCCCGTGCTTGCCACCGATTCGTGGTTCGTACCCGCATTGCGCCTCTTCATTGAGGAGGAGCAGGAGCACAGCGGTATCCTGGGGCGATTCCTGGACCGCGAGGGGATTCCCCGGCTGACCAATCACTGGCTGGATGAAATATTCCGGCGCTTGCGGAAGCTGGCGGGCCTGGAGGCTTGCGCTACAGTGCTGGTCACCGCCGAGGTCTTGGCTATTCCTTTCTATCAGGCGCTGCGGGATGCCACCGGATCGCCGTTGCTGCGCGCCATATGTATACGCATCCTTTGCGACGAGGCGGCCCATTTGAACTACCAGGCGCTCACGCTCGGCTTGGTGCGCCGGCCACTGTCGGAAAGGGCCCGAGCACTCCGCTCACTCTGCCACGCGACGCTTTTCCACGTGACCGCTCTTCTTCTGTGGCAACAGCATCGCGCGGTGTTTCGCGCCGCAGGTTGGGATTTCCGGCGGTACTGGAGTGACGCCCGCGGAACGTTCGCGTTCCTGCAGTTTCGAATTGAGCGGGCCGACTCGCCGGATGATATGAGGCTGGATTAGCTAGCGGCCCGGCCAAGAATCAAAGGCACCGGTCGCTTACGCTCGCGGTTCGGTAACACCTACCGCCAGCGGAGCGCTTCACTCACGCGCAACTGCCCGCCTCCTCCACCCGAACCTCCGCCTTCGGAATCGGCCGTAGCCTTATCCCACGCCGCGCGTGTGATGGGTTGTATCGGCTCCAGCTTCTTGCCTGCTAGAGAAGTGTTCGTGGCTTTGAGATCCTTCGCGGCCCAGGCTTCGAATTCGTCGACAACGTCCTTGCGCTCGTGAGCCAGGGAACCGATTCGCGCGACGTAATAGTCCGTCGGGCGGCCTTCATCGAAGACCACTGCACCGTAGACGTTCGCGGTCTTTTCGCGGATCCGTTCTTCACCGGTAACCGCGCCGCCTTCCTTGGTAGCCACAATTTTCTTGCGAATCTCATCCACCTTGGCGGCCTGGTCGACACATTGTTTGCGAAGCGGATCATTCGCGCCGAGCTTCGACGCGCGTTCCAGCAGTGCGTCGTGCACTCCGTTGATACGATCCACGTCGAAACTGAGATCACCTAAAAGTGCATACACACGCATGGCTGCTTCGAGCTCCACTTTACGGTCCGCGACGGTGTACGTCGCGCGTGGATCCAGTTGGACCGTGAGCTGCGTGCTGAAAGTTTCGGTGCCGCGCGTCATCTTCACTGTGTAGATGCCCGGCAGTACGCGCGGTCCAATTACGGTTGCCCCGGCAGCGGTGGCGCCAGGAGGAACTCTGGGCGCTTTCATTCGCATGGACCATTCCACGCGGCTGATCCCGCGCCGGCTGTTGGCCGGAAGCGTATCCACCAGCTTGCCCTGATCGTCGAACACCTCGAGTTTCATGCGGCCGAAGATGTGGCGTTTTTTCTGGTAGTAAGTGATCAATGCCGCATCCGGCGGGTTGTTTCCTCGATATGCGCCGTCACCCTCTGACCATCCACCTTGAGCTTGCAGTCTTTGTTGCTGGACTTTGCCTTCAAGAAAAACTGCGTCCTTGGCCAGAATTTCCGGCGTCAATTGCCGCAGCGGCGAGATATCGTCGACAATCCAAATCCCGCGGCCGTGCGTCGCTAAAACCAAATCCGATTCACGGGGATGTACAACAATATCGCGCACCGCTACGTTCGGAAAATCACCGCCTTTGTACTGCGCCCATTGCTGGCCGCCGTCGAGCGAAATCCACAGGCCGAACTCGGTGCCGAGGAACAACAGGCGCTGAGAGACCGTGTCCTCCTTGATAACGTGGGCATACCCGCGCACGCCGCTCGCGGGCGTGACGATGGATGTCCAGGTCTGGCCGAAATCCGTGGTTTTGAAAACAAGCGGAGTCAGGTCGCCGAAGGTGTGCCGGTCGAACGCCGCAAAGGCCGTGCCCTCATCGAAACGGCTGGCTTCCACCCACGCCACCCACGAAGCTTTCGGAAGGCCGGGAACATGGCCCACTACGTTCGACCACGACTTACCGCCATCACGCGTGATTTGCAAGTTCCCATCGTCGGTGCCAACCCAAATCAATTTCCCGTTGCGCGGCGATTCGCTGATGGAATAGATAGTGGTGTGCATCTCGGCTTCCGAGTTATCCACCGTAACGCCGCCTGATTCCTCCTGCTTCTGCTTTTCCGGATCGTTAGTGGTCAGATCCGGCGAGATGCGATCCCAGGTTTGGCCGTGATCGCGCGATCGGAACAGAAACTGCGCGCCGATGTAGATGGTCCCCTTTTCGTTGGGACTCAAATGCATAGGAGTGTTCCAATTGAAGTGCAGTTTGTTTTCGCCATAGTTCGGCTGGGGCTGGATGCTTCGCCCGAGTAGCGTGTGCCGGTTGACGCGCGAAATGGTCCCGCCTTGCGCTTCCACATAGATGTAGTCGGGATCTGACGGATCGGCGAAAACGAAGAATCCATCGCCGCCATACAGATTTTCCCAGCGCGCGTTAGTGATGCCACCCGGATAAGCCGAATCGCCGACCCAGACGCTGTTGTCCTGCAATCCGCCGTAGACGTGATAAGGATCGGCCATATCGACGCTGACGTGATAAAACTGGCTGATCGGGAGATTATTCGCCTTCAGCCATTTATTGCCGGCATCGTGGGAGTACCACACGCCGCCGTCGTCGCCGGTGATCAGTTCGTTCGTGTCGCCGGGATCTACCCAGACGTCGTGAAAATCGCCGTGGGCGCCGCCTCCGATAAAGCTGAAACTAGCGCCACCATCGTTACTCGCGATCAAACCGCCGCCCGGTTTGTAGACCTTGTTTTCATCCTTCGGATCCACGATGAGATTCGCGAAATAGAAAGGACGCCACACCATCATCTGGCTACGGTCGCGCTCAGCCCAAGTTTTGCCGCCATCGGCCGAGCGAAACAGCGCGCTGCGCGTCGACTCGATCAGCGCATAAACAACATCCGGATTCGAGGGCGCGGCCGTTACCGCAATACGTCCCCACGGCTTCGCGGGAAGACCCTGCGCCGATTTGTCGTTCAAATCGGTCCAGGTGGCGCCGCCATCCACCGATTTATACAGCGCGCTGGCGCTAGGCGAAGTGGGGCGGTCGCCTCCCGAGCGAAAGGTCCAACCTTTGCGGCGGAAATCCCACATGCCTGCGTACAAGGTTTTTGAATCGCGCGAGCTCATGGTCATCATGGAGCAACCGGTGGACGCATTTCCACCTTTTAGGATTTTGGTCCAGCTTTTGCCGCCGTCGGTGGTTTTGTAAACGCCGCGATCGTCGCTGTCGCTCCATAATTTGCCCGGCGCGCAGGCATAGACGGTATTGCCGTCCTTGGGATCGATCAGGATTTTGGCGATTCGCTCGGATTCGTGGAGACCCACATTGGTCCAGTTATCGCCGCCGTCGGTGGATTTATAAATTCCGTCGCCGACGGAAGTGCTGTTGCGGGTCCAGGCTTCGCCGGTTCCGGCCCATACGGTCTTCGGCGACGAAGGATCGATGGCGATCGCACCGATGGACTGCACCGGCTGCTTATCGAACATAGGCTTGAATGTTGTTCCGTCGTTCACCGACTTCCAGACTCCGCCGCTGGCCGATCCGATGTAGACCGTAAGCCTTCCGTTCTCCCGAACGGCCGCAATCGACGTGACGCGTCCGCTCATCTGCGCCGATCCGATGTTGCGCGCGCCCAGTCCCGAGATGGTGTCCGAATCGAATTTGATTTCCTGCGCCGTGAGTAAAGCCGGAATGAGCAGTGCCGCGAACTTCATTTCGAGCCTCCGGTTGGGATCGCGAACCGTGCGCCGTCCAGCGGCACGTTGACCTCAACTTTTTCGATCGTCAGTCTGGTGTGGAACTGGCTGCCCTTTTGCCCGGAGTCTACCGAGAACGGATAGTAGACGCCGTTCACTTGCTCGTAATCGCCGAGCAGAGTTTCGCCGTACTGGACCGTGCCGCGAATGTTGCGCTCGGTTTCCACCTTCAGATCCAAAAACGAATCCGTGTCGATGTAGTAATAGCGGGCGTCGCCGTTGGCCATGGTCAACTTGATCTTGTAGCAATCCGTGCCTTCCACTGAATCGTGGCCGATCAGTTCGGCGCGATGATCCTTATTCTTGTAGTCCACCAGTTGGCCATCGATGTCGGCATCTTCCACCAGGTGTTTGGTGTCGTCAGCGGACAGGAGGCTCGGATCTTTTCGGCCTTCGAATGGCGAGACCTGCCAGGCCGATTTGCCGTCGTAGGCCTCCACTTCGGCCATGCCTTGGATGATAAATTCCTGGCGGACCTTGTTGGGCCGCTGATTTTCCTGCACTATGGTTGCGCGGAAGCCTCCCTGGTTGATTTTGGCGGTCATTCGCAGGGTCTTCACCGCTTTGAGTTTTTCGATGCCGCCGCGCGCCTGAATATTTTTGGCGATGATTTCGTCGACAGTTTGAGCGCTAGCGCATGGCAGAAAGAGCGCCGTACTCAGGTACACCACGGCGGTTGGAATTTTAGCGAGTCCCATAGTTGCGAATTTTAGCAGTTTGCACGGAACGGAAGATTTTTCTCTAAACTTGGTCCCGAGCGCCGATATGGCAAATCAGGAGTCCACAAATGACCAGCTCGATAGCAAGCGTAACCCACACTCAACCCGCTGCCCCGGTTCAACCATCAGCGTCACGTACCACAACCCAGACGAAACCGAAGCCCGCCAAAGCCGCCACGGACACTGTTCAGCTCAGTGCCGCCGCCCAGGCTCAGTCGGCCGCGATCAAGGAACTTAGGGAGACTAGCAATCAAACGGCACAGGAAGCTCATAGCGGAGATCTGCAGGCGCAAAGGCTGCTTGCAAAAGAGAACGCCGCGCAAAGCGCTAATAAATAGGCTCCGCGAGCTCAAAAGTTGTGGCTCGGCCACCGGCGCGGAACCCTCCCTGGTTGATCTGGGCGGTTATCCGCGGCGTTTTGACGGCTTTGAGTTTTTCCAGCCCGGCGCGCGCCTGAATGTTCGTCGCGACGATTTCGTCGACGGTTTGAGCACCCGCGAGCGAAGCTGGCAAAGCCGCACCGAAGCACATCGATAACGTAGGAATTTTGAGAAGCCCCGCAGCAGCATTCTATCAGTAGCGCAGGTATTGGCGCCGTCTCGACGCTGCGCGCCAATTTGCGCGAGTTCCCAATCCATGTGCCGGGTGGATTCCTGCTCACTAGCACGCTGAGCCAGCCCCCACTTCTTTCTGCGCAATTGGAGGGGTCCCGGTAAGGACTTGACGCAGGACGCGAGCGCCTAACGGGTCGTGCTGATCGAGGTATTGGGTTCGTTTTGTAATTTCGTTTGCAGACGCCAGGGGAAGGGCGTTCTCACGGATTGGCCTGGGAAGGGTGATTTGAAGAAAGGCGTTGGTTTGCAGGGTTTTGAGTCCTTCAGGCAGCGATGGAAAGTGCGTTCGATGCGGGTTTTGTGGCGGGCGAGGCGGTCGAGTTTGGTCTGGAGGTCGTCCGAGGCAAGCAGGTCGCGGTATTCCATGCCGGTACACAACTCGGCCTCCATGCGGCGAGCGCGGCGAAGGTTCCAGGCGGCGGCGACCAATTCATCGAACAAGGACTGCTGGATGGCGCCCTGCGGTTTGATATCGATCTTGAAATCGGTTAGGAGTTGCTGGAATTCTTCGTGCTCGCCGGGCGCGATGATCACTTCGCGGGCGCTGAGGCCATGCTTCGTGGCGTTCTGAGAGGAGCGGGCTTTGCCTGCCTCGGTTGTTGGTCCAGTGGAATGCTGGGAATTAGCGGCGTTAGCGGCGAGCCGTGCTGGGGAAGCAGACATGGTTGAGATCTCCGGCCTGATTGTAAAAGGGTGGTGGGAGGTAGGTAGTGGGTGGTGGATGGAAGTTGCGGGTGGCTGGGGAGATTGAGTTCGGGGTTGGGTGTGACCGGAGAAATTGGCCGCGAATGAACGCGGATGAACGCAAATGTTTGGGATGCGCAAAGCGCAAACACATAAGCCGATTCGCCTAGCAGCTATACTGTCAGAGTCATGAAGGCAATGGCGGTATTTCTGCTGGCGGTTATTGCCGCGAGCGTTCCAGGTGTAGCGCAGGACGCTTCCGTATCCAATATTGATTCCATCTTTACGCCGCTTGCTGACGGGAAATCGCCCGGGATTGCGGTCCTGGTCCGGAAAGACGGCCGGACTGTGTTCCAGCGCGGTTACGGCGTGGCCGACCTACGGTTCCTTCGCAAAATCGATGGCAAAACCGATTTCCGCCTGGCTTCGTTCACCAAGCAGTTCACCGCGATGGCCATCATGCTGCTGGTCCACGATGGCAAACTGCGTTATGACCAACGGCTCACCGACGTCTTCCCGAATTTTCCGGCCTATGGACGAGCCATCACCATACGCCATCTTTTGACTCACACTGGGGGCCTGCCGGATTACGAAGATCTGATGGGATCAAACTGGACCGCGCTCCATCAGATTCAGGATGACGAGGTGTTGAGCCTGCTGGAACATCAAACCGCTCCGAAATTCGCGGCGGGGACTCAGTGGGCTTACAGTAATTCCGGGTATGTGGTGCTCGGGTTGGTGGTTGCGAAAGTTTCCGGCGTGCCATTCTGGGAGTTTTTGCATGATCGCATCTTCGGTCCGCTCGCGATGGATCAGACGATCGCGTTTGTGAGGGGGGCAAATGTCGTGCCCCATCGCGCATACGGGCACAGCAAGGAGGCCAGCGGATTCGTCGAGACAGATCAAAGTTCCACATCGGCCACGCTGGGCGATGGCGGTGTTTATTCGAATCTCGAAGATCTGGCTAAGTGGGATGCGGCGCTCGCGGCCCACACATTGTTGGGCGAGAAAGAAATGCAGGCGGCGCTCACGCCGGTGAAGCTGAATGACCAATCCGAGCCAACGGCCGAAGGAAAGCCGGTTTCCTATGGATTCGGATGGTTTCTGGACTCATACAAAGGTCACGCGCGGATGTGGCATTCAGGCAGCACGATGGGGTTTCGAACTGTCATCGATCGGTTCACGGGTGACAAATTGACTGTGGTGATTCTGTGCAACCGGACGGATCTTGATCCGAGTGAGTTGGCGCTGAAGGTGGTGGATGTTTTGTGGAAGCTATAGTGCGGCCTTCCGAGGGGCCCGCCCCAAACGAACGAAACTTGTACCCGCATGAAATCGTTTCGCGTACTTTCCGCGCACCGCTCCTTTTAGCAACTGGCGCAGATCATATTCAGGCCGTAGCTCATCGGTCGGCTTATCTCGGTGTTTCTTCATAAGCTCTCTCGTTATGTTAGCGCTTACCAGAGACTCCACCAGGGTCTCCTGGGCTATCTTCGCTGAGTCTTTACTACTGCCATGCGCCGCCATGAGTGGCGACGCGGCACGCAAAGGTGCGTGCGATACGCGCGTGGCGCGAACACTCATACGAACGCAATGGGACCTCGATACTAAAGTTCTTGCGTCGACAGCCCACCAGAAACGAGAAACGCGAAGTTCGAATGCTATCCTGAAAGCAAAATGACTTATGACTTGATCGTCATCGGCAGTGGACCGGGCGGCTATTCGGCGGCGGTGCGGGCCGGCCAGTACGGCTTGAAAACGGCCATCATCGAGAAAGATAACAAGCTGGGTGGCACTTGCTTGCACGTCGGATGCATTCCCACCAAGGCGTTGCTGCATACCGCCGATGTTTGGGAGTACTTCCAGAACTCGGCAGAGCAGGGCATCCAGTGCGAGAATCCGAAGCTCGATTACCCCAAGGTGCTGGATCGCAAGAACAAAATCGTCGCCAAGCACGCCAAGGGCGTCGAGTTTTTGATGAAGAAGAATAAGGTTGACTGGATCAAGGGTTTTGCCAGCTTGAAGCCGCGCGGCGCGAATGGGCTGCTACAGGTGGAAGTGAAATCGGACGGCGGAACGCACACGCTCGAAACCAAGAACATCATCATCGCCACCGGTTCTGAAGCGCGCATGCTGCCGGGGTTGAAGCCCGATCCCAGAGTCATCCTCACCAACATCGAGATTCTCAACCTGCCGGCGATTCCGAAAACCATGCTCATCATCGGCGCGGGGGCCGTGGGTGTGGAGTTCGCATCCATCTTCAATCGCTTCGGAACCAAGGTCACCGTCCTCGAGATGTTGCCGCGCCTGGTTCCGGTGGAGGATGAAGAAATCTCGAAGGAACTGGAGCGGAACTTCAAGAAGACCGGCATTCGATGCGAGACCGGCGCCAAAGCGGAAAACATCACCAAGACCGACAAGGGCGTCAAGATGTGCGTCGGGATGTCCAATGGCAAGCGCGAGGATATGGAAGCAGAGACGTTGCTGGTCGCGGTCGGCCGGCGGCCCATCACGAATAATATTGGTCTGGAGACGCTGAAGATTGAGCTGGACCGCGAGTTCATCAAGGTAGACGAATACCAGCGCACGGGCGAACCTGGCGTTTACGCCATCGGCGATGTGGTGGCCGGGACGCCGCAACTGGCGCACGTCGCCAGCATGCAAGGAATGGTCGCGGTGGCGCACATGGCCGCGAAACCTGCAAAGCCGATCAACCGCAATCGGATTCCTGGTTGTACGTACACCGAGCCTGGCATTGGAAGCGTCGGACTCACGGAAGCGCAGGCGCGCGCGCAAGGATTCAAGGTGAAGGTCGGAAAATTTCCGTTCTCCGCCAATAGCAAGGCCAGCATCCTGGGCGCTCATGAGGGCTTCGTGAAGGTGATCGCGGACGAGAAATTCGGCGAGATCCTGGGCGTGCACATCATTGGGCCAGAGGCGTTCGAACTAGTGTCCGAAGCTGTCGCAGCCATGGAAGCGGAGGCTACTGTCGAGACCATGATGAGCACCATCCACGCCCACCCCACGCTGTATGAAGCCATGGGTGAAGCGTTCAACAGTGTGTACGGGCTAGCCATCAATGTGTGATCAATTGTTGTGGCGGACCCCTCTGGACCCGCCGCCTGAACCAGTCATCAACGCCAGTAGCAAGCCGACGGGGGCGTCGGCTGCGGACCAGGGGGTCCGCCCTGGGGTCCGCCCCACTTGGCACGCGCGGGGGATCGCTAATGCGCACGTGTGAATTGCGCGACCTCGGCCTCGTCAGCTACGCGGACGCGCTCGCCATCCAGAAAGATCTTGTGGAACAGCGCAAGCAGCAGCTTGTTCCAGATCAACTTCTCATCGTGGAGCATCCGCATGTGATCACGCAGGGCCGCAACGGGCACGCGGAGAACCTGCTCGCTAGCGAAGAAATTCTCAGTCGCGCCGGCATCGCACTCCACGCAACCGATCGCGGCGGCGACATCACCTATCATGGTCCGGGCCAGATTGTCGGCTATCCCATCTTCGATCTGCGAGAATGGAAGCGCGACGTGGTGGCCTACGTCCGTGCGATTGAACAGGTCATTATGGATTCGCTCGCTGAGTTCGGAATCGAAGCAACACGTCTGGAAGGCTGCACCGGCGTGTGGGTGAAGGGAAAGAAAGTTGCCGCAATCGGCATACACATCAGCCGCTGGGTCACTTCTCACGGCTTTGCGCTGAATCATACGACGGATTTGAGCTACTTCCAATACATCGTGCCCTGCGGTTTGACGAAACCTGTCACTTCCATGCGGGAGCTGGGCTCAACAGCCGGCCGCGACGAAGTGACGGCGGCGCTGGCGCGAAATTTCGCGAAGACTTTCCATTTCGAAATGCATGTTCCAATGTTGACGGAGACATTTTCATGATTGATGTTGTCATGCCCCAGATGGGCGAGAGTATCGTCGAAGGCACGCTGACCAAATGGCTGAAGAAGGCCGGTGAACACGTGGAGCGCGACGAGCCGCTATTCGAGATTTCAACCGACAAGGTGGACACCGAGATTCCCGCTCCGGCGGCCGGCGTTCTGAAGGAAGTCCTGGTGGAAGAGGGTAAGACGGTCGCCATCAGCACTGTAGTGGGACGGATCGAGGAAGGCGCGGGTAACGGGGCTTCTGCGACCTCTGTCCCCGCGCTAACGCTTGGGGCTACGACGCCCGAGGCCGCTCCTGCACCGGCGGCCGCGAAACCGGCGGCTCCGCCTCCGCCAGCGGCCGTTCAGGAGCCGTTCGTTGCGGAGCCCCGCAAGGAACCGGTGGCAAGTTCCGCGGGTCCCTATCCGATTCCGGTTCCGGAACCACAGCAGCCGGTGGCCACCGATGGTCCGCTCTCGCCGCTGGTTCGCAAAATGGCGCGCGAGTACAACATCGATCTTCGCCAGGTGAAAGGCACCGGGGCGGGCGGACGCATCAGCAAGCAGGATCTGGAAACTTACATGTCGGCGCAAGGCGCAAAAACTATGGCGCAAGCCACCACGCCATCTGCCGCTGCTCAGTCCTCCGCGCCGGCGCCCGCCGCTCCCCCGCCCATGCCTCGTGCACAAGCGCCGCAAGCTCGCGTGGAGCCGATGAGCATCATGCGCACCAAGATCGCCGAGCACATGCTCGCTAGCAAGCGCACGTCGGCCCACGTCACCACCGTTCACAAGACCGACCTGACGAAGGTTGCGAAACTGCGCGATCGTCACAAAGCCGAATTCCAGCAGCGCTACGGATACTCGCTGACTTATCTACCGTTCGTGATAGCCGCTACAGTGGAGGCCATTCACGAATATCCAATCTTGAACGCTTCCATCGAAGGCTCGAACATCATCTATCACAACGAAATCAATATCGGGATCGCGGTGGCGCTCGAGAACGGATTGATCGTACCTGTGATTCGCAACGCCGATGAGAAGAACGTGCTGGGCCTGCAGCGCTCCATCGTGGATCTCGCCACGCGCGCGCGTTCGCGCCAGTTGAAGGCGGACGAAGTGCAGGGCGGGACATTCTCAATCACCAACTTCGGCAGCTTCGGGAGTGTCTTCGCCACGCCCATCATCAATCAGCCGCAGGTGGCGATTCTCGGCATCGGCGCTGTGGAGAAACAACCGGTAGTGATCGACGACGCGATCGCCATCCGTTCGGTGGCCTACCTGGCGCTCACCTTCGACCATCGCCTGATAGACGGCGCACTGGCCGATCAGTTCACGGGCAAGGTGAAATCGATTCTCGAAAACTGGTCGAGGGAGATTTTGTGATCGAACAGCATTTTTTGACATTCTCCGCGTACAAACTGGCTCAACTGAGCGGCCGCATTCAGGATTGTTTGGGACGGCTCTCGATCGACCAGGTCTGGATGAGAAACAACGATAACGAAAACTCGGTGGGGAACCTGGTTCTGCATCTGTGCGGCAACGTGGGCCAATGGATCGGCTCGGGAGTCGGCGGAAAGCCTGACACGCGGGAGCGCGACGCCGAGTTCGCGGCTCGCGGTAACATTCAGCCGGCCGAGCTGAGCGCACAGTTGGACGAAACCGTCGCGGAAGCGGCCGGAATCATTCGCAATCTACCCCACGCGCGGCTGTCGGAAAAGATCTCGATCCAAGGGTACGACGTCACGCTGATGGAGGCCATTTATCATGTGGTGGAGCACTTTTCACAGCATACGGGCCAAATCATTTTCGCAACGAAACTGCTCACCGGGCAAGACCTGGGCTACCACAAGCACTTAAACCAGCCCAAACATTCCGAGACCACGCCGTAGTGGAACGCGAATTCAAGAAGTCGAGGGATTCAAGAAGCCAAGGAAGGTTGCTTCAAGTCAAGAACGAGACTTTACGGGCGCCACTTTCGTCCCCGCGCGGGTAAACTCGAATTTTAGGATCCACACTTGTGGGCCATCAGCCGGAGCGAATTTCCAGCGCCGCGCGGCATTCAATGCGAGGTCCGAAAAATACTGGCTGGGACCTGTGGATTCAAGCGTGGCCTTAGCAACAGCGCCTGACGGATCAACTTCTACTCGCACGCTGGTGGCGACTTTGCCTTGAATGCTGTTCCGTGCGCGAGGCATTACTTCGGGCAGCACTTGTTGAACGATTTCTCCGTGGGCAGGTCGCAGTGGCGATGGCTTGGATTCCGTGCGCTGAACCGGAGTTGGTGGGGCAGGAGCCGGGGCCGGTTGTGCTGAAGCCGTTTGGGCTGGTTGCGTCTGCGGTGGTTGGACCGGTGAGGAGGAAACCGGAGCAGCCTCCCGATTGCGGATGAGCAGAGTTCCCGCCACGATCGTGAGCGCCAGCGCCAGAAAAGCCGTAGTTGCCAGGGCCGCCGAGGAGCGTTTTCCCGACCCTACTGACCGGACTGACCGGCCGCTCAGCCGCTGTTGAATCTCCGCCACCGTCCAGCGGCTCCGTGGATCCCGGCGCAACGCGTGACGCGCGATTTCCTGAAATTCAGCCGGTATCGTTTCGGGCACCGCCGGGTCGCGCGAATCGCCCGCGTTCCAAACCGGCAGCCGCTGCGTCAGCACTTCCACAAGCGTCATGCCTAGCGACCAGACATCGTCCGCCGGCGTTAATGAGCCAGCGCCAATTTGAGAAACGCAGTCACTTGAGATCTTCAACCCGCCGTCCACCGCCATGAAGTTCGAGGGCTTCAAGTGCCCATGAACGAAACCGCTGGAATGCAGGTATTGGAGCGCGCTGAGTGCAGGCTCCAGCACTTCCTTCGTCTCTTCCGCGGTGAGTGGCCGTTCCGGAATCACCTGCGATAAATCTTCCTCGGCATATTCCATCACCACATATAACAATGGAACCTTGTTCAGTTGCCAGGTCCCGCGCTCAAAGAGGCGCATCAGGTTCGGATGCGAGAGCTGGGAGGCGAGTCTCCAGCGGCCAAGGCGGCTTTCGGTGGATTCCGGATCCGCATGCATGAGCTTGATAGCAGCCCTTCGCGGTGTTTCGCCGCTGTATTCGGTAAGGAAGACGGCCTGATCCTCACCGCCGCCCAGGTATTGGCGCAACGGGAAGCCATCGATGACCTGGCCTTCGCACTGTTGCCAGAATACTTTCATTACTTGTGGACCGAGACAGTTTGTTCGCCATCGATGTAGGCGATGTATTCGGTTCCCTGCGCGGCAGCCAAGCCCTTTGTCTTGGAGCCTTTCGTGGTCTCGAAGGTGCGAATGGTGGGGCCTTCGGCGCGGCGCCCGGACATGGCGCGTACGTTCACCTTCTTGCCGTCCACCGCATCCGCCTGCAACAGGCAGAAGGTCAGCTTGCTACCTTTTCCGATTCCCAGAATTTTCTTTTTACCGGTTTCTCCCGTGACGGAACCGGTCACCGTAGCGCCTTTCGCGATCACCGTATTGTTGTTCACCAGCAAGCCATCCACTACGGTGAAGCGTAGCGGTTGTCCTTCGGGCGCGTCGGAGGGAACATCCGCCGTCAGGATGATCCGAAATGGGAGCGCGTCGCCCACGGCGACAGGCGTCACTGCAACGGTCGCGCGGCGCGGCGCTGGCGTGGGAGCTTCAGTAGCTGAAGTTTCAGTTTTGACTGGCGGCAATGGAGGTACGGCAGCCGCCGGAGCGGACCTTAATGGCGAGGCTTTCCCGGCGGTGGGAGCTGCGGTAGCAGGTTCGGCGGGCACAGGAGCCAATGGAGGAATCTCAGCCGGGGCTGCAGGCGTGGGAGCGGCAGTCTGCGACGCCGGCGCTTGAGCCACGGGCTGCTGGACGGCTTGGCGTCGATTGTTCCACCACCAGAAGCCACCAGCGGCAGCCGCCGCGAGGACCATCACCACGATCAGGCCCAACACCAAACCAATCTTTGAGGAACTGCTTGCAGCTGGTGGCGGGGCGGCGGCGACGGGCGCAGCAGGCGCCGCAACAATGGGATCGAGTGCCGCGAACGATGCCACCGGGAGCGGAGGCGGAGCCGGCGTCGACGGAGGAGGCGGCGGAACCCGACGCGTCGTGACCGTCGCCATTTGAGAGGCCTGCTCGGCCGATGCAGCCGGAACAAGGGGCATTCGAGTAGTAGCCTCATCGAAAACATCCGCGTCTAAAGTCCGCTTCAAGCTGGTGAGCGCCTTCTCCACCTCTTTCATGGACTGCCAGCGTGAATTGGGATCTTTCGGAAGGCAGCGGCTAATGATCGCCTCCAGCAGCGGCGGCGTATCGGGCGCGACATCGGCGAACGGTTTCACATCGTCGCGAAGAACGGATGAGAGCGTGGAGATGCTCGACCCTCCATCGAACGCGCGCCGCCCGCTGACCATTTCGTACAGGACAGAACCGAACGAAAAAATATCGGAGCGCGCATCCACCGGCTTNNTCGGCGGACTGTTTGTCCCCCGTCGGGCTCAGGTCCGTCAGCTTCGCGAGCCCGAAGTCGAGAACCTTCACCAAGCCGGATCGCGTGATCATGACGTTGGAAGGCTTGAGATCACGATGGATGATGCCGGCCGCATGCGCCGCGGCAAGTGCATCCGCCATCTGAGCGCCGTATTGCAGCACCTGAGGTACGGGGAGTCCACCGGCGGGGATGGAATCGTGCAGCGTGCTGCCGGAGACAAATTCCATGACCATGAATTGCGCATCGCCTTCGCTCACGATGTCATAAATGGTGATGATGTTGGGATGGTTCAGCGCCGATGCCGCTTGCGCTTCCTGGACGAACCGGCGGCGGCGCTCGGGATCGGTGGACATTTTCGCCGGAAGCACCTTGATAGCGACGAAGCGGTTTAGGCGCGTGTCCTGCGCCTTATAGACATCGCCCATGCCGCCGGATCCGAGTTTCTCCAGCAGTTGATATTGAAGGACAGTTGTGCCGACCATCGTCCTATATAGTTTACGAATTCGGTGGCGCGAGGTGTGCGGCGGGTTCTAGTGTGCGGGCTTTTCGCCGGCTGCGCTTTCGGCTGGGATGAGTTTTAGTTGCACGTTTTCGTGGGCGCGTTCCTTGATGCTGACAGCCTGGCCGTCGGATTCGTGAGGCTTCATGAAGTCCGGATCTTCATATGCGCCTTCTTCTATTTCTTCCCAGGCGTAGAGTTTGTATTCGCCGGGAGCCACGCCTTTGATGATGAAGTGGCCGGTCTGATCCGTATCAGTGGTCTTGTAACGTGTCGGCGATTGATGGCCGGCGTCTGGAATCAGCGTAACTTTAACGCCGACGACAGGCTCCTCCTTCGCGTTCGTCACCGAACCTTCAACCTGGCCACTGTTCGGATTCAGAACAAACGTCAAGACTCCCGTGACGCCCGCCGTGAATTCGAAGCCGGTGTCTAAGACGTCCTGTTCGCCCAGGCGAGCAGACTTCACATAATAGTCTACCGGCAGTCCTACCGGCAGAACGTCATGTGGTCCATCCCAGCCATGGTCCGTGAACTTGCAAGGCGAATCGTCCTGTGGCTGACACGTCCCTGACTCACCGCTAGTCCGAGACGTGAGCGAAAATTCCCGCGGCGCGTGTTTCAGATCACCTTCTCCCTCGATAATCGCCCGGACCAGAATCTCCCCATCTGACTGGAACGATAGTTCGATGCCCTCGATATTCTCATCACGAACTTCAAGAGGCATACGCGCGCCGGTATGCTCATCGCCCCCGAACAAGACATACGACCCAGGCGCCACGCCATCAAATTTAAATCGCCCTTGTGGATCGACTTCGGCGCCCATTGGCACCCGAGGTTGCAGTTGCCATAAAACCACGCGCGAATGCCGCGAACGTTGCTCACTCCCCGAATTCACATGGCCTTTGATGCTGAACGTTCGGGTACGCATTAGCGTTATGGTGATTCCGCCGATCTGTGCGCTCGGACTCACCTCGATGGGAGAAGCATTGGTCGGATTCATCGTGCTCGGGTAGTATGTGGTGACATATCTCTCTTTGGCAGCCTGACCCGCCCCCGCGGCACGACCGGGTCGCTCCTGCAGCGGTATTTCATCATAGTAGGTGGCTCTGATTATGTACTTGCCCGCTGCCAGGCGCGGCAGCCGAAACTCCCCGAGTTCATTTGCGTTTGTGCGGTGACTGGTGACTAGCTGCCGCTTCCCGCGCGTATACTCAATGCTCATGCACTCGATGTTCACATCAGGGAGCGGATCTCCGTCTGCATCCAAAATGCGGCCGCTGATCACACCTTCCGGCGCGAGCTTGATGACGATCTCCTTCATCTTCTGGCCCTTTTCAAGCGTGAGAACAGAGCTGGACTTGGGGCCTCCGTGTGACGAGACGGGTTGAGTGTAGCCACTGCGGGATACTATCAGGCTGAAGCGCCCCGCATCTACTTCGTCGATGAGAAAATGACCGGAGGCATCGGTAGTGGCTGCGTATGCATCCATGTGCTCTCCGGCTGGCGCTAACGTAACCCGCGCCTTTTTGACTGGCTCACCGGTAGCCGAGTTGAGCACCGTGCCTTCGATGGAGCACTTGTCGTCCGGCTTCACGTCAGGCGCTTGCGCGAACGCGAAAATGCACCAGAGAATTGAGGCGGCGAAACAGCGCACACGGCCTCCTTTAAGTACATAGTAGACGGAATCCGCGCCAAAACTGTTAATCTTGGAATTTGGAACTCGAAAAAGTACTATTGCGCAAGGTCGGGGAAGCCGTCGGCCGATTCAAGATGATCCGCGATGGCGATCGCGTAGCCGTGGCGCTCTCCGGCGGCAAGGATTCTCTCACCCTGCTTGAAGCCTTGCTTCTGCTCGCGAAAAAAGCGCCCGTGGAGTTCTCCGTCTGCGCCTTCACCGTGGAGCAAGGCAAGTTTTTGCGGCCAATCGAACCGCTCGGCGAATATCTGAAACAGCGCGGCGTGGATTGGACTTACCACACGGACCGGCCGTCCCTACGATTGCTCAAAGAACAGCCCGATCATGGCTGCGACCTGTGCAGCCGCTATCGCCGCCGCGCCGTCTACGAAATTGTGCGAGGCCTCGGCGCCAATGTGATCGCGTTCGGCCATACCGCCGACGATTTTTGCGAATCATTCCTGCGTAATGCCATGTTCACCGGTCGCGTCAGCGCGCTCCCGCCCATCACCTACTCGCGCGATAAAGAATTCCGGCTGATCCGTCCACTGGCGTTCGTTACGGAAGACATCACTACCCGATTCGCGGAAACTTTGGGCGCGCCGATAATTCCGTGCGGCTGCTCCCAACGAACCGGAACGGTGCGCAAATCCATTCGCGGGCTCTTCAGCGAAATCGAAAAAGATTATCCGCACCTGAAGGAAACGCTGCTCTCCGCGATGGGGCACCTGGAACCCAGCCGATTACTAGACCCGCGCTATCTCGATCTGGAAGGTCATAAACCCGCCCCAATTGAGACCCTACTGCCAATCCTGACCGAGTAAGCCGCTAACCAGAAACCAGAAACCAGAAACGGTTTTTATCTCGATCCCCGCCAGAGCAACATCACCTTCGCCGTATGGAACATGATGAACGCGTCCAGCGCCGGCGCCAGATTCTTGATGTAGTACAGATCGTACTCCAGCTTCGTGACGGTGTCTTCAATGGTGTCGCCGTACTTGAGGTTGATCTGCGCCCAGCCGGTGATTCCAGGCTTCACGCAATGCCGTTGACGATAGTAGGGAATCCGTTGCGCCAGTTCCGTCACGAATTCGGGGCGCTCCGGCCGCGGGCCCACCATTGACATGTCTCCTTTCAGAACGTTGAATAACTGCGGCAGTTCATCCACGCGCAGCCGGCGCAGCCATCGCCCCGCCGGCGTTATGCGCGGATCGTCCTGTTTGGCCCACACCGCGCCGCTGGCAGCTTCCGCATCGCGATACATGGAGCGGAACTTGTAGAGCGTGAAAACCACGTCGTTCTTGCCCACTCGCTGCTGGCGAAACAGCGCCGGGCCGGGCGACGACAATTTCACTACCACCGCTACCAACAGCATCACCGGCGCGGTGATGGTGGCGGCCACAATCGCGATGGCCAGGGAATAGACGGACTGCAACGCCACGCGGCCGGGATTCGGCCCCAGCTCTGTCGAAAAGATCAGTTGCGATGGACGCAGCTCGCGCGTGGATATGCGCCCGAATGTAGCTTCATAGGTAGTGAGCGCGTCTTCAATGGGGATTCCGGAGAGACGCAGGTCCAGGAGTTGGTTCACAGGCAGGCGTTCGCGGCGCTCCGACATACCGACCACGATTCGATCGGGCTTCAGCTGGTCCACAATCTGGCGAAGCTCCGAAAGCCGGCCTAGAAGCCGACCGCCTGAAAGTTCCACACCACTGTCGACGTTATCGACGTAACCGATCACCGTGAAGCCGGTCTCCGGATGCTCCGCCAGATGCCGGCCGATTTCCTGCACAACCGTGGACGTACCCAGGAAGAGCACCCGCTCCGAGCCCATGGCTTTGAACACTACGCTCGAATAGAAAATGCGCCAGGTGGGAAGTAAAACCAGCACCATCGAGCTGCCGATGATCATCAACCAGGTGGGCAGCAGAAAGTCGCGAAGCCTCAAATATCCCAACAACGCTTGCACCAGAAACGCGACGCCAACCACCACGCCCATCTGTTGGAAAAGCAAGATGCGGGATTTGATGCGGAACTGTTCATAGAGATCGTGAAAGTAAATACCCAAGATGATGCACGTAACCACTACCGCGATCCGCCCCAGGCCATTGTCGTCGAACAGAAACACCTGCGGATCTTCGTAGAGCGCGATGAAAGTGGCCACCACGTAACAGGTGTAAACGAGGATCGCTTCCGAGAGCAGCAGCGCGATGACACTGGAAGGGACAAAAACTCGGAAGAGCCTGATCATGGGCTTTGTAGCGCCCGCACTTTTGCATGCCGTGTTCGCACTCCTCGGAACACAAGGATGCGTTCACACGAGTGTGAACGCTGCACGCGAAGGCGCGTGCGCCACGCAATGCTAACTTGCAACCGAATGCAGGGCTCCTTGTTGTTGAAACCAGCGATAGGTATCCGCAATGCCCTCTTCCAGACCAATGCGCGCGCGCCAGCCCAGCCCCGACAGCCGCGAGACATCCAGCAACTTTCGCGGCATGCCATCCGGCTTAGAAGGGTCGAACTTCAGGCGGCCTTCAAAACCGGTCACGCGGCAAATCAACTGGGCCAGCTCGCGGATGGTGATATCAGTCCCCACGCCGACGTTGATGATGCCAGGTTCATCATAGTGCAGCATCAAAAAGACCGCTGCGTCCGCCAGATCATCTACGTGCATGAACTCCCGCCGCGGATTACCGCTTCCCCACACCACGATCTCCGGCGAATTGCTGACGCGGGCCTCGTGCGCTTTGCGTAATAGCGCCGGCAGCACGTGCGACGCCTTCAGATCGAATTGATCACCTGGTCCGTAAAGGTTGGTCGGCATCAGGCTGATGGCGCGGAACCCGTATTGTTGCCAGTAAGCCTGCGCCAGCTTGATGCCGGCGATTTTGGCGATGGCGTACCATTCGTTGGTCGGCTCCAGCGGCCCGGTGAGCAGATACTCTTCCTTGATGGGCTGCGGCGCGAGCTTCGGATAAATGCAGGAAGATCCGAGAATCTCGATTTTCTTCACACCATGCCGATGTGCTGCATCCATCACATGGATCTCGATGGCCAAGTTGTCGCGCAGAAACTCCACCGGATAGGTGCTGTTGGCCAGGATTCCGCCCACTTTGGCGGCGGCCAGAAAAACATACTCTGGTTTTTCAGCCGCGAAAAAAGCGTCCACCGCCGGCCGCTCGAAAAGATCCAACTCCCGGCGATCGCGCACAATCAGATTGGAATAACCCTCCTCGCGTAAGCGGCGGCATATGGCCGAGCCTACCAGGCCGCGGTGCCCCGCTATATAAATGCGACTCGACCTATCCATGGGATGATCCCCGCACCACCACTTTGTGGCCGGCTTTGGCCAGCGTCAATTCCTGCAGGGCCAGTTCCAGATCGTGATCCACCATCAGGTGCACCAGCTCCTCAAAACTCACTTTCGGTTTCCATCCCAGGGTCTTCCTGATTTTCGAAGAGTCGCCCATCAAGTAGTCCACTTCCGTGGGCCGCAAATATCGTGGATCGGTTTCAACTACGCTTTTCCAATCGAGCCCGCAGCGATCCCCTGCCGCCGCCAGAAACTCACGGACCGAATGCGATTCGCCCGTAGCCACCACGTAATCGCCGGGTTCGGCCGCGTCGAGCATCATCCACATGGCTTCCACGTAATCGGCCGCGTAGCCCCAATCGCGCCGGGCGTCGAGATTTCCCAGAAACAGCTTTTGCTGCAGGCCTAGCTTGATGCGTGCCAACCCTCGCGTAATTTTGCGCGTGACAAAAGTTTCTCCGCGCCGCTCGGATTCGTGATTGAACAGAATACCGTTCGAGATGAACAGCCCGTAGGCCTCGCGATAATTGACGGCGTACCAATGCGCGGCCACTTTGCTGACTGCATAAGGACTGCGCGGATAGAACGGAGTAGCTTCGTTTTGCGGCGGTTTGGAAGCCCCGAACATTTCAGACGAACCCGCCTGGTAGAAACGTATCGGCTGGCCGGTGTTTTGGATGTAGTCGCGCACCGCATCCAGCAAGCGTAACGTCCCGATCGCCACCACATCCCCGGTGTACTCCGGTTGATCGAAGCTCACCCGCACATGCGATTGCGCCGCGAGATTGTAGATTTCGTGCGGCTGCACCTTCGCGATTACGTGGCGGAGCCCGGACCCATCGGTCACATCGCCGTAGTGGAGATACAAGCGGGCGCTCTGCTCGTGAGGATCGGCATAGATCGAGTCCAACCGTTCGGTATTGAAAGTTGACGCGCGCCGCACGATACCGTGCACCTGGTATCCTTTGGCCAGCAGAAACTCCGCCAGGAACGAGCCATCCTGGCCCGTGATTCCGGAGATGAGAGCCTTCTTGATCATTGGGATGCCCCTTTGAAAGCGGACGCTTCGAGAGACCCATTCACCAGGGCCATCAACGGAATGCCGCTGGCCTGAATGCGCTCGATTGTTTCGGCGCTCTGTTTCTGAGCCAGCACCAGATGATCAGCCCACGTAAGCACCTGCTCCAAACTGCCGGCCAGCAAACGTCCGATATGCGGGATGCTCTCCAGAATGAAGTGCCGGTTGCTTCCATAAATTGTGTCCATCTGGATGTGCGGATCGAATACGCGCACTTCGCGGCCTTTGCCGAGAAGTTGTTCCAGCAGAGTTACTACCGGGCTCTCGCGCAGATCGTCCGTATTTTCTTTGAACGCCAATCCGATCACGCCGATCCGTTTGGCCGGCAGATCCACCACGGCGTCAATGGCGCGCTTCAAATGTTGCTCGTTACTGGGTAGAGCGGATTCAAGCAGCGGGAGCTTCAAATCCAGCGAGTGAACGCGATAGATCAACGCCCGCAGGTCCTTGGGCAGGCACGATCCTCCGAAGGCGAACCCCGGTTTCAGATATGCCGATGAAACGTTCAGCTTCACGTCCTG
>PMOK01000053.1 GCA_003162425.1 Bryobacterales bacterium
TACAATCGATCTATGGCGATGGGGACGCGGAAGAAGCGACAAAGACAAGAGGAGCTCTGGTACGGCGGCGAGCTACCGACAGCACCAGGTCATCCGTTCTACAAGAGGCTCAATGAGATCCTGGACAACGCCGGCTTCGATGCCTTCTGCGAGACCAGCTGCGTCGGCTTCTATCACAGAAAATTAGGCCGTCCATCGCTGCCTCCGGGCCAGTATTTCCGCGTCATGATGATCGGCTTCTTCGAAGGGCTCGATAGCGAGCGTGGCATTGCATGGCGTCTCGCCGATTCGCTTACGCTCCGGCAGTTCCTGTCCATCGGACTGGACGAGAACACGCCGGATCACGTCACCATCTCGCGCACTAGACGCCTGATCGACGGCGAAACCCATCAGCGAATCTTCACTTGGGTGCTGGAGCGGCTGGCGCAGGCCGGGCTCATCAAAGGCAAGACGATCGGAGTGGATTCGACCACTCTGGAAGCCAACGCGGCCATGAAATCGATTGTACGCCGCGACACGGGCGAGAGCTACATGACGTACTTGCAGCGCCTGGCCGAAGCCGAAGGAATCGAGGCCGAAGACGCGGCAGCATTGCTCCGCATGGATCGCAAGCGGAAGAAGAAGACTTCCAATGAAGATTGGAAAAGCCCCATCGACCAGGAGGCCGAGATCACGAAACTGAAAGACGGACGCACGGCTCTGGCGTATAAAGCCGAGAACGCGGTGGACATGGAAACCGGCGCCATCGTCGCGGTCACCACGCACGGTGGAGCCGCCGCCGACACGGCGACAGTCCAGGAAACCGTGGTTGAGGCGGCGATCGCAGTGGCCGGCTTGATCGCCGAAAAGACATCAGAAGGCGAGTATCCAGTGCATCCTGACGGAGTCGAAGAAGTGGTGGCGGACAAGGGCTATCACAGCAACGATGTCGCGCTTGGTTTGGCTGAGCTAGAAGTGCGAACGTATATCGCGGAGCCCGATCGTGGCCAGCGCAACTGGGACGGCAAAGCGGCGGAGAAGGCAGCGGTCTACGCCAATCGGCGGCGCATGCAGGGCGATCGCGGCAAGCGGTTGCAGCGGCAACGGGGAGAGCGGATCGAACGGAACTTCGCGCATCAGTTTGATACCGGCGGACTGGACCGGCTCTATGTGCGAGGCCTGGAGAACGTGCACAAGAAATTCCTGATGCAAGCCGCCGCATGCAATCTCGCTCTCTTGATGCGATCGCTGTATGGCTCGGGCAAGCCTAGAGCTGCTCACGACGGGGCTGTCGAGGCCATTTTGACGATTTTGGCTGTCATAAAAGCCGTGGAAGGCCTCTTACAACACGATCCGGGAACTCCCTACTGCGTGGTTCGAGTTTCTCGCCGATCAACGCCCGCTGTCAGATGTTTTCCGCCGGCTGGAAAACGGTCGGTTTAGACACGGGCTGCTAAAGGGAAGATATGCGGCGTTATAACGTTCCACCTCTGAGCCAATTTCGATGCCCATTACGGTCGTCTGGGTTGGCACGCTTAATGTTCAGCAAAGTTCAGACCAGGGTACCCAACTCGAAAGAGGAGACAACTAATGAGCGCAAGACATGGCAAACCTTTACGCGGACTGATGTCAACCAAGACATCACCGCTGTTCCAAGGACGCTTCGGCCGGATGTTCCGATCGCTGCCTGCGGCCAAATACGGAAAAAGCGATGCGGAGAGCCAGGCCAATCTCAAGAAGCTAGGCGACTTGATGACGTCCGACTTCGACGAGCCGAAAGACGGGCCAGATGCGGAGGAAAGCGGCATTCCTGCGCTGTACACTTACTTCGGTCAGTTCATCGATCACGACATTACCTTCGATCCGATGAGCACTTTGATCAAACATACTGACCCCGACGCGCTGACGGACTTCCGCACTCCCGCATTCGATCTCGACAACGTATATGGGCGGGGACCGGACGATCAGCCTTATATGTACGATGGCCACACGTTCTTGCTGGGTGACAAAATTGGCGGTGGCAGCGACCCTACGGCTCAGGATCTGGTGCGTAACAACGCCGACCCGCGCCGCGCACTCATTGGCGATCCCCGCAACGATGAGAACAGCATCGTTTCACAACTGCAGGGGCTCTTCCTGCGCTTCCACAATCGGACGGTAAAGGACCACCCGGAAATAGATCCCGCCGCAGATTTCGATAAGCTTCAGAAGATCGTTCGGTTCCATTATCATTTCGTGATCCTGAATGACTTCCTGCCCCGCATCGTCCACTCCAGCGTGTTGGCCGACTTGAAAACCAACGGCCACTATGATCGTCACAAACTCAAGTTCTTCCATTGGAGAGACGAGCCCTTCATGCCCGTCGAGTTCTCGGTGGCCGCCTACCGGCTGGGCCATTCCATGATTCGACCGGGGTATCGCTTGAACGACGCCGTCTTGAAACCAATATTCCCCATTTCCAAGACAATGTTTCCGCCCAACGGGATCCCTGAAGGTCTGACCGGCTTCCGCGCAATGAATCCGGCCTGGGCCATGGACTGGGGCCGCTTGATTGACGTTGACATTCGTGCGTACGGCGTTGACAAGCAACCTCCTGACGGCCCGACCAAGAGACGGCTCCAGTTTGCCTATCGGCTCGACACGTCGCTGGTAACACCGCTTTCCGACCTGCCGCCGAGCGTTGCCACCAATCCACCTTCCCTACCCCAACGAAACCTCCTGCGAAGCTTTGAACTAGGCCTCCCTTCCGGCCAGGACGTCGCGAGGGCGATGCATGTTCCGCTGCTTAAGGACGAAGAAATTATGATTGGCAAAGCGGTCGATGCGCCCGAAGATGGCGATGTGCGGGGTACGATTGCGTCAATTGCAGACCTAAGCCCGTTCAAGGGAAACTGTCCGCTCTGGACGTACATCCTGGCGGAGGCAGCCAAGAACCAGGAGCCCGTGAAGATACCGGTCCAAGAAGATAAGACCATTACGACTCCGCGGTTGGGCCCAGTCGGCGGCAGGATCGTAGCCGAGGTTTTCTTGGGCATGATGTTCGGCGACAACGATTCTCTGTTGAACCTCGAACCGCACTGGACACCGTCTTTCGGGCAGAGCTATAAACTCAAGGATTTCGTGGCATATGCGTTAGGTAGCTAGGTACTCACGTGCGGGTTTACGGTGACGGATTCGGGTCGCGGCCAGTCGTCTAACGGTTATCGGCCAAAAGAGTGTGGGTTCCGTTGGAGTGTGAAGGTCCATTTGAAAGGCGTTACCGTTCCCTTGAGTTCGGTCAGCGCAGAGAAGTTTGTTGGTGGGCCTTCCTCAATACTGTTTGAGAATATATCTCAACCTAATTGAGTCACTGCGTGGGCGAGGGCATGGATAAGGACTGCATTGGAGCTTTGTCGCGCATACGGCCGGCGCATATTCGCGCGGACCGGTTTTTCATTTCCACGCAACGTGTGGGGGGACAGTAGCGACCGGCAAGACGGCGAGAACTAGAGTTTCCGCCGTGGAACCAGACCAGAGCCAGTCGCTGGCCTGTTAACTACAGCGTGAGTACATTCGTCCGGGTCCCCGGAACAAGGATAGATGCGATTCGCCAGTTAACACTGGGACACAAGAAATTCACTCGCTCTACCAAGCTCAGTCAGGGACACCTTTCTCGACATGGCACGATCCGCGAAAAGCCCCTCTAATTAATAAGGCAATGGCGAGGGGGTGTCGGGACATCAAAGATCGATTTTTTTTCGCATGGCGTAGTCGAAGAGTCTTCTTGCGGCCGATCACGTCGCTTTGCGACAGAGTGCGACGCTTTGCGAGGCAGTGTTGCAAGTTTCGGATTGGAACAAGGGTTCAAAGAAAGGGCGTCGTTCCCCGAAACCTTAGGCAGCCATCTCGAAGAGTTCGTTGATGAACCGATTCTGACGCCGGACGCCACTCCCGCTCAGCCACCGCACTTGGCCCTTCCGAATTAAGTGCATCGCCTCATAGCCCTGAATCGTTCGTCGCGCAGCCTGGAATTCGCGAAACCTTGCTTAGCGTTCACTCGCCGTTTGATCGCTCGATGGTCTTGCTCGATGATGTTGTTCAGATACTGGACGGGTCGGTGGCGGCACCGGCTGCGGAGTATCCCTTCCTTCTTTATGTCTGCGATGGCCGAGCCGTAGATCGGCGCCAGATCCGTGTTGATGACGCGGGGTTGAGGATGAGATAGAACGCTCAGCGCATTGCGAAACAGCCGTTTGGCGGC
>PMOK01000207.1 GCA_003162425.1 Bryobacterales bacterium
TGGTCCAGCCGCGTTTTCGCGGAGAGCGACCTCACTCCCCAGCAAAGCGCCGCCGGCCAAGCCTATGTGATCGCGGTTGCCAGAATCCGGCGTGGCCTTCCGCTCGATCAGGCGCTGGCGGAAATGAGGGTGCTGGACGCTCAATACACTCGGGAAAATGCGGCCATGTGGGACGCCGACCCGCGGCTCGCCATCAGCCTCAACCAGATCCAACAGTTGATGGTGGCCAATGTTCGGACCGCCGTGCTGGTCCTTTTCGGAGCCGTTGGATTGGTTTTGCTGATCGCGTGCGCCAACATCGCCAGCCTGCTTTGGTCACGGGCCATGGCGCGCCGGCGTGAGATTGCCATCCGAACCGCGCTCGGCGCCCGACGCTCGGAAATCGTTCGCCAGTTGCTCACCGAGAGCATTCTGCTAGCGCTCGCCGGCGGAGGCCTGGGCGTAACGTTGAGTTTCTGGAGCACCCGTGCTCTCGCCGCGCTTCCGCCCAGCACGCTGCCCCGCATCAATCCCATCCACATCGATGGCCAGGTGTTGGCTTTCGCCCTGGGACTATCGTTTGCCACCGGCGTGTTGTTCGGGTTCATGCCGACTCTCCAGTTTTCGAGACCCGATGTTCAGACGGTTTTGCGGGAGGAAGGCCGCGCAACCGCGGGCGGCCGGCGGCGCAGCTTGGCGCGAGGCTTGCTGGTGGTGTCGCAAGTGGCGCTATCCATGATTTTGCTGGTGGGCGCCGGTCTGTTAATGCGCAGCTTCGCGAAACTTCAAAACGTCACTCTCGGATTCGATCCACACAATGTTCTGTTGATGGACATCACGCTGCCTGAGGCGCGCTATTCCACGCCCGCCAAGAGAGCGAGCTTCTTTGAGAACGTGCTGGAACAGCTAAAACCGCTCGCTGGCATTCGCTCCGTCGCCTTGTCATCCGCGCTCCCGCTGATTCCTTCTAACTATTCGGCAATGCTGCCGGAAGGCCAGCCCGAAGTGCCCATGGCCCAGCGCCCCAACCATTCCATCCAGACCGTCACTCTCGAATATTTTGAAACCATGGGCATCGCTCTATTGCGCGGCCGCACCTTTGAACGGCGCGATCGGGAAGGCTCGCCCGAGGTCGCCATTGTGAATGATTGTTTCGCTCGCCGCTTCTGGCCGAATGAAAACGGCCTTGGCAAACGAATCGTCATTGGACGCGCCACCGTCGTCGAGGTAGTGGGAGTGGTAGCGAACGTCAAGAATATCCGGCTGGCGGTCGAGAGCGTGCCGGAAGTGTACTATCCGATGGCGCAGCACCCGGCCGAATCAATGCACGTGATTGTGCGAAGCATCGCGGATCCACATAACCTTGCGCTCGCCGTGCGCGCCCGCATCTCGGCCATCGACAAGGAACAGCCGGTAACCAATGTGCGGACCATGGAGCAGCATCTGGCCAACTCCATCGCACAAAACCGCTTGACCATGCTGCTGCTGGCCATCTTTTCGATGGTTGCGCTGCTGGTGGCTACGGTCGGCCTCTATGGTCTCATCGCTTACTCGGTGGCGCAGCGCACGCAGGAGCTGGGCATCCGGCTGGCGCTGGGTGCGGATCCCTCCGATATCGTTTTGTTGGTCATGCGTCAGGGTCTCCTCGCCGCCGCCGCGGGCGTCCTGGTGGGTCTGGGTGGTTCGTTTCTGCTGACACACGTGATGAAAAGCTTGCTGTATGATGTTAGCTCGACCGATCTCCGTACCTTCACACTGAGCGCGGTTGTCTTTCTCGCGGTCGCGGTGGTGGCCAGCTATATCCCAGCCCGGCGCGCCGCGCGCTTAGATCCGTCCGATACATTGCGATATGAGTAGCACCACCATCGCCGCAACCACCACGCTGGAAAACCTCTTCGCGAATCAGGCCGCGGCCTTCGCGGCTGCGCCTTATCCTTTGGCGGGCGAGCGGCGGCGAAACCTTACGCGACTGCTCGACGCAATTCTCGCGCACCAGGACGAATTAGCCACCGCCATCGACCATGACTTCGGCGGCCGCTCGCGCGATGAAGTGCTTTTTTCCGAAATCTACGTCGCTGTGAATGCCATCCGTCACGCCCGCCGCCATCTGAAGGGATGGATGGCGCCCCGCTCTCGTCACGTTGGCTGGGCTCTCCAGCCCGCTCAAGCCTGGGTGCTGCCGCAACCGCTGGGAGTGGTGGGAATCATCGTGCCGTGGAACTATCCAGTCTTCCTGTCGATCGCTCCGCTCGCCGGAGCGCTGGCTGCCGGCAATCGGGTATTGCTCAAGCCGTCGGAATTCACGCCCGAAACTTCGGCATTGCTGGCCAAGATCATCTCCACAACATTCTCACCGGATGTTGTAGCAGTGGCCCTTGGCGATGCGGCCATCGGCCGCGCATTCGCCGCGTTGCCTTTCAACCATCTCTTGTTCACGGGCGCGACGGCAGTTGGACGCGACGTGATGCGCGCCGCCGCCGAACACCTCACTCCCGTCACGCTTGAACTGGGCGGCAAATCACCGGCAATTGTCGCCGCGGACGCCAACCTGGAACGCGCCGCCTCTGATATCGTCTACGGCAAGCTGCTGAACTCCGGCCAAACCTGCATCGCACCGGATTACGTGCTTGTTCCCGGCGCATCGCTCCGGCCCTTCGTGGAAGCGCTGCGCAAAGCCGTGAAGCAATATTATCCCGACGGTCGATACACGTCCATCATTAACGACAAGCACTATCAGCGCTTGCGAGGCTATCTGGACGAAGCCGCCGCGCGTGGAGTGGAGACCATTACGCTGGGTGCAACGCGCGGCTTACCTCCAACCATCCTGATCGATCCGCCCGAGGATCTGAAAGTCATGCGCGAGGAAATCTTCGGTCCCATTCTGCCGCTTAAAACATACGACACTATCGACCAAGCCATCGCCTACGTCAACCAGCACGAGCGCCCACTCGCGTTGTATCTTTTTACGCGCAGCCAGCAAACCATCGATAGCGTGCTCACTCGCACCATATCCGGCGGTGTGTGCGTGAACGATACATTGCTCCACATTGCGGCCGAGGATTTGCCGTTCGGCGGCGTGGGCCCCAGCGGCATGGGCCATTATCACGGGCAGGAAGGTTTCGACACCTTCAGCAAACTCAAGCCCGTGTTTCGCCGCCGCTGGCTGGGCCTGGGACGAATGCTGCGCCCGCCCCACACCCGCCTGCACGACTGGATGCGCCGCATCCTAATCCGGTAACCTCGATTTCCCTAACAACATCCTCACCTCCTCCGCCGTCAACTCGCGATGCTTTCCGATCGGTAGCTCACCGATCCGCAATCCTCCAATCCCGGTGCGCACCAGCTTCAGGGCCTTGCTGCCGATTGCCTCCACCATCCTCCGCACCTGCCGATTCCGGCCTTCACATATAGTGATTTCAAGAAACGAATATTTGGCGGAATCACGAACGCGCTTCACTACCGCCGGTTGCGTCTCGCCGTCCGCCAGGACAACACCCGCGCGAAGCTGCTGGATCTGCTCATCACTGATCAGCGTCGACGCCTTCACCAGATATGTTTTCGCAATCTTGTATTCCGGATTCGCAACACCTTCCACAAACTGAGTATCGTTGGTCAACAAGAGCAGACCGCTGGTGTCCTGATCGAGTCTCCCGACCGGAACCATCCACTCGCCGGCGTCCCGAATCAAATCGTATACGGTGGGCCGTCCTTGCGGGTCCTTGTAGGTGGTGAGATAGCCAGTGGGTTTGTAAAGCAGCAGATAGATTTTCTTGCGGGCGCGGATGGGTTTGTCATCCAGAGTGACCGTGTCCCGCTCGAGATCCACCCACTGATCCGGTGTCTGGACCAATTTCCCGTTCACCCGGACGCGTCCGGTTCCAATCCATTTCCGAGCCTCGGTGCGCGATCCGAGGCCAGCCTTGGAAAGCACACGTTCCAGCGTCTTGAGCGGGCGATTGCCCGGCGGCGGCGGCTTCACTTTACTAATTAAGCCACAGATGCACACGGATGCACACGGATGAGACAAAGTGAGATTTTGCCATCCGTGTTTATCCGTGTCCATCCGTGGCCAATCTTCTCCGGATCTACCGCGCAACCAGCCGCCGGACCTCATTCAAGATAACGTCGGCCTCGAATGGCTTGCGAAGTACCGCGTCGGCGCCCAATTTTTTTGCGAACTCAAGATACGCGCCTCCCAGAACTCCCGAAATCGCGATCACGGGCATATGCGGCCAATGCCGGCAGATAAAACGGATGGTCTCCAGACCCTCCTGTTCGGGCATGACCAGATCCGTAATCACCAGGTCCGGCAAGGTCTCCTGACAGAGTGTCTGCGCCTCTCTCCCGTCAGAAGCTTGGACCACAGTGTAGCCTTCCGATTCCAACCGCGAGCTCAGCAGAGATCGCAACTGAAAGTCGTCTTCTACGATAAGAACTTTGGCCGGCCCCGTTTTCTTGGCGAGCACTTCACTTATTTTCCAGAGCAGCTCTTGCGGCTGAAAGGGCTTCCCCAGAAAGTTCAGGCCGGCCGCCAGCGTTCCTTTTTGTACGATCCCCGCCTCCGTATAACCCGACATGTACAGCACTTTAATTTCCGGACGATCCGCAACCAACCGATTCGCCATCTCATGACCGTTCATTCCGCTCATCTCCACATCAGTCAGCAGAAGATCCACTACCGCAGAATGCTTGGCCACCGCAAATGCCTCTTCCGCATTGGCCGCTTCTATCACGCGGTAGCCTTGTTCTTGAAGAACGCTCGAAGCAAGGCCGCGGATGGCGTCATCGTTTTCCACCACCAGGATGGTCTCGCCCTCTGGAATTGCCGCGGGAAGTTGGCGCGAGCAACTCCCACTGCCCGCCTCTTCCACCAGTGGAAGATAAATCTTGAACGTAGCGCCACAATCTACTTCGCTTGAAACCGTAATCACCCCGCCGCTTTGGTTGATAATCCCGAGCACAGTGGATAGACCCAAGCCAGTGCCAGCGCCCGGCTCCTTGGTGGTGAAGAATGGTTCGAAAATCTTGGCTCTGGTCTGTTCGTCCATGCCGCACCCGGTATCCGTGAACGTCACCAGGACGTACCCTCCCGCGGGAAGCGAGCGCGGCGTGCTGATCCCGCCGGCCAGATCTTGCCGCTTGCTCTCAATCACCAGCCGGCCCCCTCCGGGCATCGCGTCGCGAGCGTTGATCGCAAGATTCAGAATCACCTGTTCAATCTGCCCCGCGTCGGCTCGGATATTTCCCGCCGCCGCATCCAGACGCGTCACCAGTTCCACATCCTCGCCCATGAGAGTCCGTAGCATTGCTTCCAGGTCTCGAATGAGGTCGTTTACAGAGAGGACGCTCGGCTGCAATACCTGCTTGCGGCTGAATGTCAGTAGCTTCCGCGTGAGAGCGGACGCGCGCTCACCGGCTTTCTTGATTTCGACGACATTCTTTAAGCGCGGGTCTTCGGCCGCCAGCTTTTGCGCCAACACGGCGCTGTATCCCAGGATCACCGTGAGCAGATTGTTAAAATCGTGCGCGATGCCGCCCGCCAATTGGCCCACCGCTTCCATCTTCTGCGCTTGAAGAAGCTGTTCCTCCAGATGCTTGCGCGCGGTGATGTCAGTGAACATGCACAGCGAGCCGCCGAAGGTCCGGTAGTCATCTGGAATTGGACTGGCCGAGGAACTCACCCACAAGGGCGTTCCATCGGCACGCCGAAGCCGGGTCTCGTACGCTTCACTGATGCCCTTTTTCCGAAGCTCAAAGCGACGCACCGTGTCTTCGTGGTCTTCCTCAAAATGGATCTCGTTGCATTGGAACTTGGCGTCACCCTCGGGATATCCCAGCATCGTTTTTAAGCGCTGGTTCGAAAACGTGATGCCTCGCTCCATGTCACACATGCAGATACCTTCATGCGTGTTCTCGACAATGCACCGGTAGCGCTCCTCGGTGTGGCGCAGGTCTAACTTGGCTTGCACGTGCTCGGTAATATCTTCAGCGATGGTTACAAACCGGTCCGGGCTTCCCGTGGAATCGCATAAAGCCGCGATGCTACAGCGCGCAGATGCAATGCTCCCATCCTTCCGGATATAACGTTTGTCCGCTACAAAAGCAGGGATCTCCTTTTGGAGCAGTTGGCCAATTAAGCTGTCGGATGTGTGTAGGTCGTCCGGGTGAGAGATGTCGGCGGCGTTCACCGCCAGCAGCTCTGCTTCGGTGTATCCGGTCACACGGCAAAGCGCCTGGTTCACCTCCAGCAGGCGCCCTTCCAGATCGCTGATACACATTCCAGCGGCGGCGTGAGCGAACGCGCCGCGAAAACGCTCCTCGCTGGCGCGCAAGTTTTCCTCCGCCTTCTTCCGCTCGCTGATGTCCTTGAACGACACCACGGTGCCTTCGACGTGGCCATTCACTACGATCGGGCAGGCTGAGTACTCCACCACCAGGCAACTGCCATCTTTACGCCACAGGACTTCACCGTCCACGTGCACCGCTACGCATTTCCGCAGCGCGTCCACCACTGGACAGTCCTCCGCCGCATACGGTGAGCCATCCGCGCGCTTCGAGTGGACCAAATTGTGCATGTTTTGGCCGTGACATTCGGCGGGCTCAAAACCCAGCATCCTGGCGCCGGCGGCATTGATAAATGTACATAGCCCTTCGGTGTCCTGACCGTAGATCCCGTCCGCGATCGAGTCCAACATCGCGAATCTTTCAATCATCAGCCGGTCCAGGTCTCTCTCGGCCTGTTTCCGTTCGCTGAGATCCACGATGAAAGAAAGCGAGTCCAGGCCCGACTCGGACGATGCCACAATGCCAACCAGAACTGGTACACGAGTGCCGTCCTTTCGGAAGTACTCCTTTTCAAACGGTGTGACTTTTCCAATTTCCTCGATTTGCTTTACTGCCAGGCGGGTCGCAAAACCCCATTCCGGAGGCGTCAATTTGACCCAGTCAAGTCGGCCTGCCTCGAGATCCTCCCGCGAGTATCCAACCATCCGCAGGAATTCGTCGTTGGCATCTACAATTGGCCCAGTCCGTTTTGAAAAGATGATGCCGATGATGTTCGAGTTCGCCAATTGCTGAATCGGCGCACGCACTTGCGAGGGCCGTTGTTCCCGCGTTCTTGGGGCGTCCGCATCCAAAGTCGTGGCCATGTCCGTTCCTACCTCTCTAACTCCTGAGCCACTTGGCAGAAGCACCTTCCCACCAAACCATCCAGCGCCAAAGTGGGGCAGGCGTTTTCGCCTGCCAACCCCGAATCTAGTTATCGACCGATCCCCGCGCTCTGTGAGTCTTTTCCGTCGGTGTTGTAGCCTAAGGGCGGGACCATATGCCTATCCGGTGTAAACACCCATCCGATGCCTAAGGCCACACTGATCAGGGGCGCCAGGCAACTCCTCACGTTGCGTGGAGCAAGCGGTCCCCGGCGCGGGGCCGATCTCAGGAACCTCGGCCTCATTCAAGACGGCGCGGTTCTAATCATCGACGGGCGCATTCACGATGTCGGACCCAGCCGGCGTCTCGAGAATCTCGCTCTGGCGCGCCAAGCCGACGAGATCGATGCCAGCGGACGCCTGGTGATGCCCGGGTTTGTCGATTGCCACACCCACGTCGTAAGTGGGCCGGTCCGTGTACCGGACTCTGAAGTGCCGGGCGCCCTCGCCCGCACCATCCAGGAGCTTTCGCCGCGCACCCTCCAGACCCAGGCGCTGCACACCGTGGAGCAGGCGGTCCGCCACGGCACCACTGCATTAGAAAGCAAATCGGGCTGCGGTCTCACGGAAACCAATGAGATCAAAATTCTGCGGGTGCACTCCGCGCTGCGCAAACAATCCGTTCCTCTGACATCCACCTTTCTGTGCGCAGCGGTCTCGCCAAGCTATCAAGACCATCCTGATCAATATCTGGAACATGTATGTTCCAACATGTTGCCCCTCATCCAGCGCCGTAAACTCGCCGAGTTCGCCGACATTCGATGCCAGGAGGGCGCGTTCACTGTCGATCAGGCCCGCCGCTTCCTCGTGGCCGCGCGACAGCTCGGATTCGGTCTCAAGATCTACACCGGCGGCCGGTCACTTCCCGGAGTCATCCCCCTGGCCGTCGAACTCGGAGTTTCGAGCGTTGGCCACGTCCTCACCGGGCACGCGTTCAATGTCACGCCGGATGAAGCAACCCTTCTGGCCCAATCGCAGACCATCGCCACGCTTCTGCCCGGCCCAGTCTTCTATTCAGGATCGTCAAACTACGCGCCGGCGCGAACGCTGATCGATGCCGGCGTGGCTGTGGCGCTTGGATCTCACTATCATCCCGAGTCGAGTCCATCTCTCAACATGCAGATGATGATCGCGCTCGCTTGCGGCTACATGGGCATGACGCCGGCCGAAGCTGTGGCAGCGTCCACCATCAATTCGGCCCACACCTTCGGAAAGGCCGCCACCATCGGTTCGCTCGAGTCCGGCAAGTGCGCGGACCTGCTCATTCTGGATGTGCCGGATTACCGGGAGATACCCTATCATTTTGGAATGAACCTGGTGGAGCTTGTGATGAAGAACGGAACCGTGCTGGTGGAAAGATCCGAGGTGAAGTGGCCCACCCCCTGATCGAATGCGTGCCAAATTTTTCGGAAGGCCGCGACGCGGAAACCGTGCACGCCATCGAGCAGGCCATCCGTTCCGTTTCCGGCGTGATGCTGCTGCGGTCGGAAATGGACCCGGACCATAATCGCAGCGTCATCACCTTCGCCGGCGCCCCCGAAGCCGTGATGGAAGGCGCGTTATGCGGGATCGCCGCCGCAGTGGAAAGAATCGATCTGCGTCACCATCAGGGAGTGCATCCACGCATCGGCGCCGCGGATGTGGTCCCCTTCGTCCCCCTCCAGGGCGCAACGTTGGAAGATTGCGCAGCCATCGCTCACCGCACGGGCGAAGCCGTTTGGACGAAGCTAGGCATCCCAGTGTATTTCTACGAAGCCGCAGCGGCAAGCCCCGAGCGAGTACCACTCGAGAACGTCCGCCGTGGAGGATTTGAACAGCCATCCCTCGCGCCCGATCTGGGCGGCCCAGCATTACATCCCAGCGCGGGAGCCTGCGCCATCGGCGCGCGAAAACTGCTGGTAGCGTTCAACGTGAATCTGGCAACCACCGACTTGACGATCGCCAAAGCAATCGCCCGCAAGATCCGCGCCTCGTCCGGTGGACTTCCGTTCGTGAAAGCCATGGGAGTCCCGCTCTTGAGCCGAAGCCTGGTGCAAGTCTCAATGAACCTGACCGATTTCGAGCAAACACCTCTGCGCCGAGCATACGAAGCAGTGGTTCAGGAAGCAGCCGCCCACGGTATCTCAATCGCCGGCACTCAAATAGTAGGCCTGATCCCGCAGCGAGCAGCCGAAGGCTGCGACTTCGTCCCCCCCAACCAAATCCTGGCTGGCGCGACGTAGCGCACGCACTCCTGCGTGCCGCGTTCACACTCGTGTGAACGCCTGGGATTCGGTCGCCGTTAGCCCTCTCCGACCCCACGCGCCGCGCCATCCTAGCGCGTCTCACCTCCGGTGAAGCATCGGTGGCCGAACTAGCCGAGCCGTTCGCAATGACCCAACCGGCCATCTCAAAACATCTTAAAGTGCTCGAGCGCGCGGGTCTGATCTCGCGCGGCCGCGACTCGCAGCGCCGTCCCAGCCGGCTCGAGTCCAAGCCGCTGGTCGAAGTCGCCCGATGGCTGGAGCGCTATCGCCAATTCTGGGAGCCCTCCTTCCTGCGCCTGGATGGTCTGCTCGAAGAGTTGAAAGCCATGCGCAAGCAAACAAAGCGCCCAGCAAGCAACAAACGATAAAGGAGCTCATATGTTCTATCCCGGCAGTTTCAACGTGTCCCCGCCCACCGATCGCGAAATCCAGGTAACACGCGATTTCAACGCGCCGCGCGAGTTGGTTTACGATGCCTTCACCAAACCCGAACTGGTCCGCCGCTGGCTGCTAGGCCCGCCTGGCTGGACCATGCCAATTTGCGAAATCGATCTGAAAGTCGGCGGCGCCTATCGCTATGTCTGGCGCAAACAGGGCGAAAAAGATATGGGAATGGGCGGAATATTCCGCGAGATCGTCGCACCGCAACGCATCGTCGCCACCGAGAAATTCGACGAGTCCTGGTACCCCGGCGAAGCATTGGACACAACAGTGTTCATCGAGCAAGCCGGCATCACCACAATCACAATCACCATACTCTACGAATCCAAGGAAGCCCGCGACATCGCCCGAAGATCCGGCATGGAGCAAGGTATGGCAGCAGGCTACGCCCGGCTTGAGGAACTGTTGTCGACGATGCAGAAACAAATGCAAGCGACCTGAGCCGCCAGCGCGGATGATCTCCGGCTCCACCTTCTCGAAACGCAAGAAGAACAGGATCGCCGACTCTTTGAAAACAAAGAACGCCTTCAACGGGAGTATCAAGCGCGGCATGTCAGCTTGACCGGGGCGAGGGCATTCCCGAGGACGACCTGGACGTCTACCTCGCCAAGTTTAAAAGCCCAGTGTGAATGACCGATCACACTTCACCCGATACTCGGTTAAAAGCGCGTTATCGTTCCCGATCCGGCCAGACCCTTACTTCGCGGGCTTCGGAGTACCGTCCTCGGCCAATCCGAGCCTCCGGCGCATTCTCTCCAACAGATATTCGTGGCCGAACGGGTATGAAGGCCGCAACTCCTGCAGAGCGTTATAGTCTGCCGCAGTCGTTCCATGGTCCGAAACATAGGTGAAGGGGGCGTAAGTGACATTCCCCAGGCGCAGCACCTCAAGCGCGACGTCAGTGAAGTTCACTTCGCCGCACCTGCTCAAAATGGTGAAGGGTTCATTGCACTGTCCGCAACCACGGTCCGCTTGGAGGTACCTACGAATTGCGCCTTCAAAATGCGCAACCTGATGCTCTTCGACGATGACATATAAAAGGGCGCCGCTCACATCAGTCTTGCGCCGTTTCAGCACCTCCAGGAGTTCCTCATCGGTGACGGGGCGTCGCATCAACTCCTTGGCGAGAATCCGATCGCGAGGGGCCGCAGCGAATCCGCCGTGGCCAAGTTCATCGAGAATGCGCTGCGTGGGCCACTTTCCAAGTCGAGATTCGAGCGGTGGAAAACGTTCCGGAATCGACCGCCCTGGCGTATCAAATTGGCTGAAGCCGGCAGCGAGATACGAACCGTCCGCCGATTGCCATAAATCGAACTAGTTCAGAGGTCCTACGTCGATCTGTCTCGGAACAGACTTGTTCGGGAAGCCTCCGGCGCCGATCCATCGTCCTGTGTAAGCATCCTTTGCGACGTTAACGGTAACGCCCTTCGCCGGGGGCGTGCCGCCGTCCGCTGGGGGAGGCAACAGCAAACGCTCGAAGCTCGATCGGATCTGGGCATCGTTCGACCAACTGCCGCGCGGTAACCGGAAGATAAAAGACGTTTGGTTGGGCGTGTCCCAAACGATCAGTTCGGAAAACCATCCCTGAGAATCTTTGGCGGTCCAGAGAGCTACGAGAATATCCTGGCCTTTGTCGGTAAGGGTCACGATCTTTGGCGCAGATCCGAGCTCCGGCCGGAAAAGCCCGCGGTAGAGCTCCGTCACTGCGCTGACGACATCCTCTTCCTCTGGAGTCTCGATACCCCTCCAGGACGCGTGCCGAGCCGTTCGCAGGTAGCGCTCTGCTTCCGTCAGGCGATTAGACGCCCGTCCGGTTACGTGGTGAATCTCAACCGTTGGCTGCGCCCACCCGCCGGCCACCATGCTCATGAACAGTATGAGGCGCATAGATTAAGTCTACGCTTCCATCGTGTATATGGCTCTTGTCGATGGACCCATCGAGGTGCTTATAACGCTATGCTTGGGGACAAAATAGCCAACCGATGAAATCGAAATGAATTGAGCCTCTGGAAGTCCCGAAATTGCTGTCCCATAGAAGGCATTCCGATAATGGCATGATCACAGCCGGCTGGCGCGTGGGAGATGTCTCAAGTCGTTGCCCCAGGGGACGGCCTGCCGACATTACTTGGGTCGCGCGCCGGAGACGGCGTTCCACGAGCTTACTCCTTCAATTTCGGCTCTCGTCCTGTGATGCCCAAGGCGACCCAGAATCCGCATCTCCGGCGAGAGCAGCAATCGCACACCAGCCTCCATTCCCTCCCAACCCAAAATTATTTCTCCCATCCCCACAATCTCTTACCCGCCACGCCCACGCGCTCACGCCATCCCCGCTGTACTCTGGCCTTGGAAGCGCATGCCACTCCCCCAACAACTCGTCACCACCGCGGTAAGCTACGCAAAATTCACGCTTCTTCCTGACGCATCGCGAATTTCCGTGCGTCAAAACACACCAGTCACACCCGTAACAAGCAAACAAATCAACCGGCTACAAAGACGCGTCTCCCAAACACAAGAAACGCCCGATGCGTCAAGAGCACCCCGCACCAGAAACCAGCAACCAGAAACCAGCAACCAGCAACCGCCATGGACAACCCGCACGCTCGTCCCGCAAAATAGAAGTAGTGCTCGTCTCCATCAACCCACAGCCCCCCCGCCCCGCGTGGCTGCGCGCGCCTGCGCCAACCGGCGAGAATTATCGTGAGCTGAAACGTCTGATCGACGATCTGAAATTGCACACCGTCTGCGAAAGCGCCGCCTGCCCCAATACCGGAGAATGCTGGAACCGGCGCACCGCAACCTTCATGATCCTCGGCAACGTCTGCACGCGTCGCTGCGGATTTTGCGCGGTACAAAAAGGTCCTCCCCTCGCGGTGGACTACGATGAGCCGCGCCGCGTCGCCGAAGCGTGCGCAATCCTCGGACTCAAGTACGCCGTGGTTACCAGCGTCAATCGCGACGATCGCAAGGATGGCGGAGCCGAGCTGTTCGCCCTCACCATCCAAGCCATTCGCGAACGCATTCCCGGCTGCAAGGTGGAAGTTCTGGTGCCGGATTTTCAAGGCTCGCACGCGGCCATGGAAATCGTGATGAACGCTCAACCGGACGTGCTCAATCACAACATCGAGACCGTTCCCCGGCTCTACCGGCAGGTGCGTCTCGGTGCGCGCTACGAACGGTCGCTCGACATGCTGGCCCATGCCAAGAAGTTGCGCCCGGCGGCGCCAACCAAATCCGGCCTCATGTTGGGACTCGGCGAAAATCCCGATGAAGCGGAACAGGTGATGCGCGATCTGCGCGCGCACCAGGTGGATATTCTCACCCTCGGCCAATACCTGCGCCCATCCTCCAAACATTTACCGATCATCCGCTACGTTCCGCAAATCGAGTTCGACGAATTCAAACGGCTCGGTTATCAAATGGGCTTTTCGCACGTCGAATCCGGCCCGCTGGTGCGCAGTTCCTATCACGCGAGCGACGCGGTGTAGATTGGCTTCGTTTCGCGAAGTTTATCCACGCGTTCTTTCGCTCGCCCTTCCACTCCCGTTCGAGCTCGAATCTGTGAACGTGTTCCTGGTCGCGCTCCCGTCTGGCTTCGTTTTGATAGATTGCGGAATGGAGACCGAGCCTGCCTTTGAAGCCCTGCGCGCCGCAATGGCAGAGCGCCGAATCGAGTGGCGCGACATCCGGCAGATTGTACTCACCCACATGCATCCCGATCACATGGGGATGGCCGCGCGCTTGCTCGAACTCACCGGCGCCGAACTCGCCATGCACCGGGCCGAAGCCGATCATCTGCGCTTGGTCACCGGAGGCAATCGCCGCATCCCCTGGCTTGAGGAAGCTTACATCCAATCCGGCGTTCCGCTGGCGCTCGAAACGAAGATGGAGGAGCATTTCTCGATCATCCGCGAAAGCTTTCACCCCCTCGACCCCGGCCGATTGTTCGCCGGCGGCGAGCAACTGGAAACCGCGCTGGGCCCGCTCGAAGTGGTCTGGACATCCGGGCATTCGCCGGGACATATCTGCCTCTATTCGCGCGAGCGAAAACTGCTGTTCTCTGGCGACCAGATTTTGGAGAACATCACACCCAATATCGCCTGGCATCCCGGCCGCGACATGCTGGCGGAGTTCCTGGATTCGCTCGCGGCGCTGGCCTTGCTCGACATCGATCTCATTCTGCCCTCCCACGGCGAGCCTTTTTCCGGCCATCGCGCCTGGATCTCGGAGACGGTCGGACATCATCAGGAACGCTGCGACGAGATTCTCAATTTGCTGGTCGAATCACCCCGAACCGCGCACCAGTTGGTAGGCCAGATGTGGCGCCGCGAGCTTTCACCCATCAATCATCATTTCGCGATCTTCGAAGTGCTGGCCCATCTCGAACACCTCAAGCGCCAAGGCAAAGTGCGCCACCGCAGTGAGAATGGAGCGCTGGAGTGGCACGTCTAATCCTGACGCTGCTCGCGGTCGCTCTGATCGCAAGCGGCCAGGTTCCCAAAGCAGAAATCGAGCGCCATTTGCGCGCCTTCGAGGACACCAATTTCAAGCGCGAACTGCGGCTGCAATCACTGTTCGAGGAAGCGGGCTGCACCGGCGACAATCTCACCGAACAGCGCGTCAAACATGCCCAGGCGCCGAATGTGATCTGCACTTTGACAGGCAGCACGGGCTCCCAAATCATCGTGGGTGCGCATTTCGATTTCGTCGATCGCGGAAAAGGTGTCGTCGACAATTGGAGCGGATGTTCGCTGCTGCCCAGTCTGTTTCAAGGTCTGAAAGAGACCGCGCACCACCACACGTTCGTATTCATCGGCTTCACGAATGAAGAAGAAGGCTTGGTCGGATCGCATTTCTATGTACACCAGCTCAGCAAAGAAGCGCGCCGCAACATCACCGCCATGGTGAATCTTGATTCGCTAGGTTTAACGCCAACCAAAATGGAGCAAGATCGCGCCGACAAGAAGCTCATCCAGGCGCTCGCTACCGTAGCTCGAAGTTCCAAACTTCCGTTGAGTGTGATGAACGTCCACCCTGCGCGCTCAGATTCCGATTCCTTTCAGGACAGCAGAATACCGGCCATCTGCATTCACTCCGTAACCACCGCCACTTGGCCGATCCTCCACAGCCCACGCGATCAGTTCAGCGCAATTCGTTTGGACGACTACTACGACACGTACCTGCTGGTGCGCGCGTACCTGGCCTATCTGGATGAACTCGTTACTGAACCGCGACCGTAAGGGAGTCGGTGCCTTGAAGCAAACGCTACTTCCGCTTCAACCATCCCCCAGGATTGAACGTCATGATAAACGCCTCACGCGAGAAGTCCTGTACAAAATCCTTACTCCCGCCTTCTTTCATGAATTGCAAAACAGCCGAAAGAGGCCCCGGGCCGAAGTTTGGATCGGTGGGCACTCCATCCATGTGCGTGTCCTCAACCACCAGGTAGCTTCCCGAATTCACCATGGGAGCGTACGCGCGCATCTCGGCCAGAACATGCTCGGCGGTGTGGAGCGAATCGAGCGTCACCAACGCCGTGTGGCCTTTCAGGCGCCGCGCGATGTCATTAACAACTTCGGGCGATGTCGAACTCGCCTTATAGAATGTTACGTATTTCTTCCACAGCGGATTGGTGGCGGCGGTGCCGGTAAGATCCTGGATATCGGACGTGAAAACACGGGACTTTTCCAGGCCCATCCCGTTCAGCGTGTAGGCCCAATACAGCGCGGATCCGCCCTTGAAAGTGCCCGTCTCAATCACAAAGTCAGGCCGAGTCTCGTAAATGATTTGCTGCATCATCCAGAGGTCGAGCGGATTCTTTTCGATCGGCACGTTCTCGAACCACATGTGGCTCCAGACGGGCACTTCATGGAACAGCTTCATCAAGTCATTCTGTTTCTCGATCGGCAATTTAGATTGCCGCTGCTTGAGCAGTTGCAAATAGCCCTGCCTCGCCAATTGAGTTGCCGAGTCGCGGTTCAAAACAGTTTCGTCCGGATGGTTCAGTTGCACGTTCACGACGATGAGTCCGATTTCTCGCCCATTGGCCGGGTCTTTGGCCGCATGATCCAGTTCGAATTCCACTTCCGCGGGCGATTTTTTCAACAACGCCAGCGGCACGCTGCATTGCAGGAAATAGCGGCCGCTCGCGGTGTACTTCTTGCTTCCCACAACTTGGCCGTTTACGCGTGCGGTCAACGTCACTTCTTTAACTACGTTCATCAATTCGTCTGGCGCGTTGAAATCGAGAACGAGATAGGTGGGCGCGTCGAGCGGTGGAGGCGCATCCAGAGAAACAGCGAACTGGCGGCCGGTCCACTTCCAGGCGTTCGTGCCGTCGTAGAATCCGCGCAGCAGCCGATCCTTGAGAGCAGGGTCCGCCACGGTGAGTTCGAACACCATCGCCGGAGGCGTTGCCGCCGCAGTTTCATGCTTTGGCTCCGCCGCAGCGGCCGGTGGCGCGGTCTCTTTTCGACGGCAGGAGATCGACAGGACCGCAAGAATACACACTCCAACCAGAAAACTGGTTTTCATGATCGGCCCGCCAGAGCCGCGCTCATGGTGGTCAGATGACCACCGGCCGCTTGAAACTCGGAGAACATCTTCCGGGCGGCGTCATCGTCCAGCGCCTGGATGGCATCCGTCACCACTTCTACACGCAAGCCTCGCTTGAGCAACCCGAACGCCGCGAAGCGCACGCAAATTTCGGTGACTACGCCGTAAACTACCGCGCGTTCGGCGCCGAGTTCCTCAAGCAAGGGCGCCAAACGCGGATTGCTGAAACAATCCAGCTCCTGCTTTTCGAGAATCACCTGCCGCGCTGCATCGCTTTTTTCCAGCAGCGTCGCCGCCGGCTTCGATTGACCGGTGGTCGAAACCACGCAGTGGTGCGGATAGAGCTTGAATTCGGGATCGTCCTCAGAATGCGCACACACGGTGGAAATAACCAGCGGTGCATGGCGGTTCAGCTCGGCTACAGCCGGAATTATCCGCTCGGCGCCGGGCACGTACAACGCGCCGGCGGGATACAGGAAGTCAATCTGCGTGTCGATGTCGAAGAAGACCGTTTTCACTTTGCACCTTCTCGTAAAGCGCCACCAGTTCCGCGCTGTGCTCGACGCGATATTTTTGATCGGTGTCGAACAGGCTGCGAATCGCGGTGGGCAACCGCTGGATGGATTCGGCGGCGTATTGACGGGCCGCGGTTACCGCGGGCAGCGGTTCCACCAGCTTGCCGCCCAGCAGCACCGGACGCAGCAGGGCACGCGCTTCGCCTTCGCCCGGCTCGCAGCCCATGCACTCCCAGGAACAGGCCACGCAATCGTAAGTAGCGAAGCGAAACACCTGCTTCGCGCCAGGGAGCGTGTGTTTGTCCTCACTGAATTTGGCGGTGGAACGGCCGTTGAGCTCCACAAGTTTATAGACCACGCCGAGGTTCGGCGAATCGGTGGAAGTGGCCAGGTCGGTACCCACACCAAAAGCGTCGATAGGAGCGCGGGCAGCCGCGAACTCCAGGATCTTGTATTCATTCAGGTCGCTGGTAGCCATGATTTTCACGTCCGGCATGCCTGCATCATCCAGGATCTTGCGAACTGCGCGAGAAAGTTCGACGAGGTTTCCGCTATCCAAGCGAACGCCCCACAGCGGCCTTCCGAGCGAAGCAGCCAGCTTAGCGCCGGCGATGGTATCGTAGGTGTCGATCAGATACACGGTGGCTTCGCCCAACAATTTTTGCAAGCGCTCATAGGCTTCGCGCTCGGTGGCGAAGGCCTGAATCCAGGAGTGGGCGGCTGTTCCAAAAACAGGGATGCCGTAGCGGAAGCCGGTTTCGGTGTTGCTGGTGCCCACGCAGCCTCCGATATACGCCGCACGGCCGGCCAGCACGCCGGCTTCGGGTGAATGAGCGCGGCGAGTACCGAAATCAACCACTGCGCGGCCGCCCGCGACTTCCACCATCCGAGCCGCCTTGGTGGCGATCAGCGACTGGAAGCCGATACTGGCCAGCAGATAGGTCTCGACGATTTGCGCTTCCAGCAGCGGCGCGCGAACAGTGAGGAATGGCTCGCCCGCGAAAACCGGCGTGCCTTCCCGCATCGCGAAAAGATCGCCCGTGAAGCGAAGCTTGCGAAGGGCGTCGAAGAACTCCTCAGGGACGACCTTGAACTGCGGCAGCGATTTCAGATATCGGATTTCTTCTTCAGTGAAATTGAGTTTGGCCAGATACTCGACTACCTGCTCGAGACCGGCGGCCAAAACGAAGTTGCGGTAGCGAGGCAGGTGGCGAAAAAATAATTCGAAGGTGGCGATTTCGTCGGCTTTGCCGGCCTCAAAGTAGCCGGCCGACATGGTGAGCTGATAGAGGTCGGTGAGGAGGCCGGTCATTTACCCATCGCGATTGGATTACTTTTTCTTCGGCGGTTGGGCTTCCTTGACATCGCCGGCAGCTTTGGAGAGATCGTCAACGGTTTTGGCATCCATTCCATAGAGGGCAGGTTCATTGTCCCGCTTCGCAATATAATCACTACCCTGCTTAGAGATTAATACTTTCTCGACCCTTTTGCCGTCGTTGGAAGTAACGCTGATGTCCATCGTCTGGGCGCCAAAGGTGCCCGAATCGATAAATTTGGTGGACGCTAAGTCGCGGAGCTTGTCCACATAAGACTGGACGCTGGTGCTGTCCATCTTCTTGCCGCTTGAGAGCCAATCTTCGCCCTTTTTCTCAAAGGCGTATGTTTTGCCGTTGTCGTGCATCTCAATCTTGTTGGGATCGCTGAAGCCGAAGTCGAAAAGTTTCTTGTTGCGGAAGTCGTCCACGCTTTTGTCGAGGCTGGTGGCGAGATCGCTCGCTATCTTGTGAACGCCGTCTACGGCGCTCGACTTCGCGCAATAATCGTCTTTGACTTTGCGAATTTCGAGTTGCTGGGTTCCCGACGGATCAGTCATCTTTACGGTGGCGACGGGCGTTCCGGAGTTGAATGTTGACGCGGCTTTTTTCGCGTCCTCTTCAGAAACGGTCAGGTCCATCTTGGCATCCTTGACCTTGCGGATCAGCTCTTCTACCTGAAAACCGTCGGCGCGGAGCGGCTTTGGCTTCACAATCTGCCATTGATCCTTGTCGCGCCCGAACTCGATGTCCTGTTTCTTTGCGATCAGTTCCACGCGGCTGAGTTTGTCCTGCTCGAAAGTGAGAAGACGCTTGTCGCGAAGATCGTTGAGCGATTTGTCGAGGCTGGTCTTGTTGTAACTGGAGACAGTGAAGACTCGCGGGTCACCGTCGAGCGAGACGTAGGTGCCGCCATTGGCCGGCGCATCGTCGCCGATGCGTAGCCTTTTGATGGCGCCCTTTGTGGTGGTGACGTCGATTTCAATATTGGGCGCTTTCAGGCCGTAGCCCGAAAGGTCGGCAGCTTTGTCTTCGATCAGCTTGTCGGAAGTAAGGGTGCCAACGGAGCTCGAAAGTTGGTTGGCAGCCTCCTGATCGGCACCATATGGTTTTGGAAAGGTGATCTGCCATTTTCCAGCCGCGTTCTTTTCGAGAATGATCTCGTCGGCGTCATGCTTCTTGAGCGCGAGCTTGGCGATATCGCGCTCCGGAAGAGTCAGGATCTTGGGTGGGGCGTCGGTGGGCGGCTTGGCTGCCTCCGCGGATTTCTGCTTGTTCGAAAAATAAACGCCCACCGCCAAAGCCAACAGGACCAACGTGCCCAGCATCAAACCACGCAACCGCATACTATCTTCTCTTCCACCAAACCATCACGCCGCCAATGATGACGATGAGCGGCAGCATAAACTGGCTGACCGTGCGAAGCATGAGGAACTGCGCGCGCGTTAAACTGATGCGGCGATCCTCCGGCTCCTTGGGCCGGATAGAAATGAGATCCTCGTCCGAAGAGAGCCAGTTCAACATGTTCAGAAGCAGGTTCTTGTTGCCATTGAATCGCAAAAAGTTATTGGCGGCCCAGCGGGAATTTCCTACTACAACGAAACGGCCCTGGCTATTTTCTTTTCCGGTGCTGTAAGTGCCGGCCGCGGCCAGCGTGAATGGTCCGTGCTTGTCCTTGTTGGGATCGATGCGGATTTCGGGCGCGTTCAGAGTGGTGGTGGCGAAGCTATTTTTTGATGTAGAAAACAGCTTNNGATTCGTAGCTTGAGATAACAGGGACTTCCGGTCCTAATCCGTACAACTGCCCCAGGATATTCTCGTCGAGAATGAGGTCCTTGTCCGCCGTAACACCCCAGCTGCTCAGCAAATTCAGCAACGCGTCATTATCGCCGATCTCTCTGCGGCCTACTTTCAAAGGTGGATCCAGCATGATCAACGCGCGGCCGCCACCCTCAACGTACTTCTTGATAGCGTCTACGGCGGGCTGTATGTAATCGCCCGACGGCCCGGCAATCACCAGCGTGGTGCAATCGGGTGGAACTTCCGCTTTTTCGAGCAGGCTGATGCTTTTGACCTTGTAATTATCCTTTTGGACGGAGGTCTGAAATTCGCTCATGCCTTCGGCGGTGGAATCTTCCAGGCGATGTTCGCCGCTTCCCGTAGCCACGCAAACAGTGCGCTCGCCGCCTTTGAGCGTTCGGATCAACGCGCCTGTGATGCCTTCTTCGTCGAAGGTCTTGGCCTCTTCCTTTTTCACGCCGTTGGAGACGATGGCTTCGCCCTCCCGTGTGATATTGTCGGCGCGCGCCAGCTGCGGCTTCTTCAAATAATCGATGTATTCGACGTGAATCCTGGGAGACAGCAGAGCGTAGCGATCCAGCAGATCCTTGCCGGCCTGCATTCCGCTCGGTTTATCGAAGTATTGGATAGAGATGTCCTGTTTCAGGTCGTGGGCGATCTTTTTGGTCTGATCGGAAAGGCTGTAGCGCTTGTTGGCGGTGGCGTCGAACGTCTTGTTGTAACGGTTGGCCAGGAAGTTGGCTACCACCAGCACCGCCAGGATGACGATGATGTAAATAGTCGCGTAGGCCGCGTATTTGGTTTGTCTAGCTTTTAGCCACTCGGTATTCACTTACGACCTCCATCGCAGAGATTCCATGGAGCGGGATGTCAGAAACAGCCCCAGGAAGATCAGCGAGACATAATACAAGGCGTCTTTGGAATCGAGGACGCCTTTGGCAAACGATTCGAAATGGGTAATCACCGACATATAAGCCAGCACTTTAGCCCAGGGTGCGGTTTCGTATCCGGCCACCCATTCCATCACCCACAGCATCAGGCAGACTCCAAATGTTGCGGCGCCGGCGATGATCTGATTCTTGGTCAGCGTGGAAATGAACGTACCCACCGCCAGCAGCCCTCCGGCTTGCAGCAGCAGGCCCAGATAGCCGATGGCGAGCGGCCTCCAATCCGGATTGCCGTACTTGAACAAAAACGCGAAATTGACGGCGGTGAATGCCAGCATCACCACATAAAGAATCACCGCGGCCAGCCACTTGCCGATGATCACTTCTATGTCGCGAATGGGGGATGTGGCCAGCAGTTCGATGGTTCCGGTGCGCTTCTCTTCGGCGAACAACCGCATGGTGATCATGGGAATGAA
>PMOK01000297.1 GCA_003162425.1 Bryobacterales bacterium
TAGTATGCGCCCGGTCCGGACCCTCCGTGGCGCACGCACTCCTGCGTGCCGCGTTCACACTCGTGTGAACGCCTGGTCTGCTTTACCATGAATGTAGTGACGATCGACGAACAACTAAACTATCTGAAAAAAGGCCTAGCCGAGTTAATTCGCGAAGAAGAACTGCGCGAGCGCCTGATTCAGTCCGAAAAAACCGGCCGCCCTCTGCGCATCAAAGCCGGGTTCGATCCCACCGCTCCCGATCTCCATCTTGGCCACACCGTCCTGCTTCGGAAGATGAAACACTTCCAGGATCTCGGTCATACCGTGATTTTTCTGATTGGCGATATTACCGGACTCATCGGCGACCCAACCGGCCGCAACACCACCCGGCCGCCCATGACGCGCGAGGAAATCAACCGCAACGCCGAAACGTACAAAGAGCAGGTGTTCAAGATTCTGGACCCGCACAAAACCGAGATCCGCTTCAACAGCGAGTGGCTCGAGCCGCTCCAGTTCATCGACATCGTCAAGCTGTGTTCCAAATTCACGGTGGCGCGGCTGCTGGAGCGCGACTATTTCGCGAATCGGCTGAAGGACGGCACACCAATCTCTTTCCATGAGCTTCTATATCCGTTCGGCCAAGCCTACGATTCCGTCGCCCTGCACAGCGACGTTGAGATGGGCGGCACGGACCAGAAATTCAACTTGCTCGTAGCGCGCGAGATCCAGCGGGACTTCGGCCAGGCTCCGCAAATTATTGCTACCGTGCCGGTGCTCGAAGGTCTGGATGGCATCGAGAAGATGTCGAAGTCGAAAGGAAACTACATCGGCATCACGGAACCGCCTAAGGTGATGTTCCGCAAAGTCATGGGAATCAGTGACGACCTGATGTGGCGATACTACAAACTGCTCACCGACAAGAGCCTCCCACAAATCGCGGAGCTGCGCCAATCGCAGCAGCCGATGGCCGCGAAACAGGCACTGGCGCGGCAGATCGTCGCGGACTTTCACTCGGCCGAAGCAGCCACGCAAGCCCAGGCGGATTTTGATCGTGAAGTACGCGGCGGCGAGGAACCGGCTGATATCGAAACTATCTCGATTCCGCACGATGCCGGATCGAGTCTGCCGAAGATTTTACTCGGCACCGGTATGGTGGAATCCCGAACTGACGCCGAGCGCAAGATCAAAGCCGGCGCGGTAGAAATCAATGGGCAAAGAGTCACAAGCTTGTCATATACGTTGGCGGGACCTATTGTTGTTCGAGTAGGAAAAAAGTGGAAGCGGATCGAACCCTGAAATGCTAAACCTCGCCGACAACCTGAGCCAAAGCATCGACGCACTGCGCCAGCACAAGCTGCGCGCGGTGCTAACTACCATCGGGCTCACCATGGGAGTCGCCACTCTGATCACGGTGATGACCATCGTGCAGGGCGCGAACGTTTACGTCGAACAAAAAATCGCGCGCCTTGGCACGGATGTTTTCCAGATCGCGAAGATCCCTTTCATCGTCACCGACTTCAACGAGGTGATCAAGGCGCTGAAATATAAAGATCTGCACATGGAAGACACGCACGCGATTGCGGAAGGCTGTCCCGACTGCTCGCTGGTGGGCGCATCGGTGAGCGGCACCGCGCGGGCCCAGTATCGCGACAAGGAAATGACCGACATCTCATTCATCGGCCACACTCCAACCATGGCGGATATCGACTCGCGCACCGTGCTGCAGGGCCGCTACTTCACCGACAGCGAGGACCAACGGTCGGCCTATGTGTGCCTGATTGGTGACGACCTTGCGCAGCAGCTCTTCGGCGGCGCAAGCGCCCTCGGGCAGATAATCCGCCTGGACAATCAGGAGTTCACGGTAGTCGGCACCATAGAACGAATCGGCTCGGTGCTGGGGCAGGATCAGGACAACTTCGTGATTGTTCCCATGAATACTTATCTGCGCATGCGTGGAACCAGATCCAGCATCACCATCCAAGTGAAAGCCGCGGAAGGTGCGGCCTTTGCAAATGCGCAGGATGAAGCGCGGCTGGTTCTTCGCGCACGCCGGCACATCCTGCTGGGCGCATCGGAGGATTTCTTCATCGGCACGAAGGACAGCTACATTTCTCTCTGGCAAAGCATCAGCTCGGCATTTTTCGCGGTGTTCATCATGGTCAGCTCCATTTCAGCCGTAGTGGGTGGTATCGTCATCATGAACGTGATGCTGGTGAGCGTTACCGAGCGCACCAAGGAGATCGGAATCCGCCGCGCCATGGGCGCCACGCAGCAGGACATCATGCACCAATTCCTCTCCGAAAGTGTGCTGCAGTGTCTGGCCGGCGGCGCCATCGGCATCCTATTTGGATTCCTGTGCGCACTCGGGCTGCGCACCTTCACGTCGTTCCCAGCCTCCGTGCAAACTTGGGTTGCAATTCTAGGCTTGGTGCTAAGCTCAATCATCGGACTATTCTTTGGAATCTACCCAGCCACGCGCGCCGCCAAGCTGGACCCGGTAGTAGCATTGAGGACCGAATGAGATTTTGCGTTATCCGTGTTCATCCGTGTTCATCCGTGGCCAATAGAATTAAATGACCCGCCACGAAGCCGTCGAAAACCTCCTGGTGGCGCTCGACACCCTGCGCTCGCACAAGGTGCGCTCCGGGCTCACTATCCTGGGCATCGTCATCGGTGTCACCTCGGTCATTACCGTGGCGTCCATCATCGATGGACTGAACCGATTCGTACAGACCAAAGTGGATTCACTCGGCTCGCGCACCTTCTTCGTCAGCCGCCTGCCTGCCGGACAGGATCCGAATCGTCTGCCGCTAAGGATTCGCATCCGGAAGTACCTGGACTTTTCAGACGCCGCGTACTTGCGCGAAACCTGTCCCGATATTGCGACCGCTACTACCTTCGGCACTCGCGCGTTCTTCTTCGGCCAAACCAATGTCATCAGCTACGAAGGCCAGCGGGTGGAACGCGTCTTCCTGCGCGGCGCCGAACCCGAGCTTTCCGAGGCAATTCCGGCGTACACGGTGGGACAAGGCCGCTTCATCTCGCGCTACGATGGAGATCACTCGCGCGCCGTCGTGGTCCTGGGAGTGGACATTGCCGATTCCCTGTTCCCGCATTCTGACCCGCTCGGTAAACAGGTGCGCCTGAACGGGCAGCTATTCGAGGTCATCGGCGTTTTTGAAAAAGATTCGGGCTTCTTCGGCGCAGGTGGAATAAATCAGTTTGCCATGATTCCGTTGAACAAGTTCCACAAGGACTATCCGGACACCAAGGAGTGGGCCATCGCATTCACGGCTCCCAAAGATGGCGATGTCCAAAAGGCAAAGGACGAAGTGACGGAGGCTCTGCGCCGGCGGCGCCATGTACCCTTCAAAGCGGAGAACGATTTCGAGATCATCTCGCCGGACTTCATTACGGCCTTGTGGAACAACCTCACTGGCGCGCTGGTACTCCTGACTGGCATCATCAGCTCGGTCGGCCTTCTGGTCGGCGGCATTGGAGTGATGAACATCATGCTGATCTCAGTCACCGAGCGAACCAGCGAAATCGGCGTGCGCAAAGCAATTGGCGCCCGCAAGGCCGATATCCGGCTGCAGTTTTTGATGGAAGCGACCGTGCTTTCCTGTACGGGCGGCGCAATCGGCATCACGCTGGGAGCAATCATCGCCTTCGTGGTGCGGAGTTTGATGCCCTCCGTCCCCGCCACGCTTTCGTTGCTTTGGGTAGTGCTGGGCGTCGGCATGTCCGTCGCGGTGGGCGTTTTCTTTGGATACTATCCGGCCAATCGCGCCGCGAATCTCGACCCGATCGTGGCCCTCCGCTATGAATAATGCCAAATCCATCGTGGCGCACGCACTCGTGCGTGCCGCGTCGGCACTCATGCCGACGCTTGGTTTGCTTGTCGCGAGCCAATGTACTACTAGACCTGAA
>PMOK01000011.1 GCA_003162425.1 Bryobacterales bacterium
CGAAGCTTTTCGTGAACCTCTTCATCGAAGTTTTCCAGAAGTTTCTGGCGAGTTTGCTTGATGTGTTCGTCAATCTGTAGCTCCATCTCGCCCTGTAGCTGGTCGAAATTGAACTGGATTTGTTCCTCAGTCCGGCATTTCTGATAGATGTCGGCAATGCGCTTTTCGAAGTCGAGTCCAGACCCGATGCTACCCAGCACTTCGTCGCTTGCTCCGAAGACGCCGCTGAATAGCTTAAACTTCTCGTCGAGAAGCTGATAGACCCGCTGGTCAGCAGCGTTCTTTTTGTTCAGGAAATTCACGACGACAACATCGTGCTTCTGACCGTATCGGTGGCATCGTCCTATGCGCTGCTCGATGCGCTGGGGGTTCCACGGCAGATCGTAGTTGATGACCAACGAGCAGAACTGAAGATTGATCCCCTCAGCGGCCGCTTCGGTGGCGATCATGATTATCGCTTCATCGTAGAAATACTCGACCAACGCAGCCCGCATGTCGGCGGTCTTGGAGCCAGAAATGTAGTCGGTGCCTGCGTGCTTCTTTAGCCAGCTTTGGTAAATTTCCTTCGACTTGGGATCGTTGTTGGAACCATTGAACAAGACAACTTTGCCTTTGTAGTGGGCGATTGATTCAAGAATGGAGCGGACGTATTCCTGAGTCCGGGTGGATTCGGTAAAGATGATTGCTTTTTCTCTGCCGCCCTTACTCTTGGCTTCCGCAAGTCCGCGCTTCAGGGCCGTTTGGAGCCGTTCGCCCTTGGAGTTCTTGGCAATCGAGTTTGCCACTTCGGCAAACAGTCGAAGCGACTTTATCTCTTCAGCCACCTTTTCTAACTGGTCCGGGCTAAGCACTCGCGGGTCGGATTTCTTGTCCGTCTCGTTCTCGTCCTCCTCCCCTTCCCATTCATCTTCAAGTTCTTCGAAGCTCTCGAAAGTCTCAGCAACCTCTTGGGGCGGCTCCACGACAGGTTTCTGTGCGTCTGCGGCCTTTTCCAGCTTGTCCGCGAGTCCTTTTAGCGTTCCGGCAATGGCGAATGTCGATGAAGCTAAGAGCCGTCTGAGTATAAGGGTCATCAACTGTCGCTGACTCGCCGGAAGGGCGTAGAGGTTCTGACGTTGGAGGTAGTCGGAGACCAGATTGTAGAGCTTCTGTTCCGGTTCACTAGGGATGAACTCCTCAACAAGAGCGATGCGGTTGGTAAACGGAATATATTCGAGCACCTGACGCCGCAGTGTCCGCTGGCAGATTGGCTTCAGGCGGTCACGCAATGACCGAAAGTCATCATCAGTGTCCAACCGTGAGAACTGGCTTCGAAAGCTCTTGATGTCTCCGAAAATGTGCTCGTCAATGATGCTGACCAAGCCGAAGAGTTCGAGGAGAGAGTTCTGGAGGGGGGTTGCGGTCAGGAGCAGCTTGTCGAACGGTGCAAGAGCACTCTTGATAGCATTGCCGATCTTGTTGGTTGGCTTGTAGACGTTCCGCAGCCGATGCGCTTCGTCAAGCACCGCGAGGTTCCATGCGACCTGACGAATGTATGGCTCTTTGGAGCGGGCGAACTGGTACGAACAGATGACGATCTCGGAGCGGTTAAACGGGTTCAGGTTTCCCGCTCGAATCTGTTCGTTGAAGGTCTTGGTCTCCAATTGATTTCGCTATTCTGAAGTGGCCCCACTTCGATCATTACATTTGGCCCCACCCTAACCGATAGATCGGCCTACCCTGTTTGCGAAGCAGACGGGGAGGGCGATGGACAGGAGACGCAAGGTGGAGCTATTCGAAGAGATCAGGCGGGAACATGCGCATGGAGCGGGCACGATTCGTGCGGTCGCGAAGAAACTGGGGGTGCATCGGCGAATGGTGCGACAGGCCCTGGCTAGTTCGATTCCGCCGGAGCGCAAACTGGCGGTGCGGAACAAACCGAGGCTGGGTCCGGTATTGGAGTTCATTGACGAGATTCTGCGTGCAGATCAGTTGGCTCCCCGCAAACAGCGGCACACTGCGCATCGCATCTGGCAGCGGATCCGGCAAGAGCGCACCGAGGCAGTGGCGGAAGCGACGGTGCGGCGTTTCGTGCGGGAGCGCAAGCAAGAGTTCGGACTCACGGCGCGAGAGACGTTTGTGCCGCAAGTCTACGACTGGGGCGGCGAGGCGCAGGTGGATTGGTACGAAGCCATGGCCGATTTCGCGGGCGAACGATTGCGGGTTTACATTTTTGCGATGCGCTCAATGGCCAGTGGGGGAGCGTTTCACGTGGCCTACTATCACGCCACACAACAGGCCTTTCTGGAAGCGCACGAGTTGGCGTTCAGCTATTTCGGCGGGGTGTTCCGCTGCTTGCGCTACGACAACCTGAAGAGTGCGGTGAAGAAGATTCTGCGCGGGCATCAGCGCGAGGAGACGGAACGCTTGATCGCGTTCCGCTCGCACTGGGGCTTCCAGACAGAGTTCTGCAATCCGGCGCGAGGCAACGAGAAGGGCGGCGTGGAAGGCGAGGTAGGTTACTTCCGCCGAAACCATCTGGTTCCGGTTCCACAAGCGCAGAACCTGGAAGAGTTGAACCAACACTTACGCAGTTGCTGCCAGCAAGACGAACAGCGGCGGATCGCAGGCAAGCCGACGTTGGTGGGCGAGGCGCTGCGAACCGAACGTGAGCATCTGCTGCCGCTGTCCGCGGAAGGATTCGAGCTGGCGGAGGCCAGTTTCCCGACCGTGGACGGCAAGGGCTGCGTGAAGGTGCGCACCAACTTCTACTCAACGCCGTTGAAACCGGGGACGCGTCCGCAAGCGAAACTGCTGCCGGCTTATGTCGAGATCTGGCAGGAACGGGAGTGCGTGGCGCGGCACGAGCGCAGTTTCGGTCGCTATGAGCAGGTGCTCGATCTGGAGCACTATCTCGACGTGCTGGAGAAGAAACCGGGAGCGCTGGCGGGATCGAGTCCGCTGCGGCAGTGGCGCGAACGCGGACGNNCTCTGGCAGAGCTTGCAAGAACGACACGGCAAACACTCGGGCACACGAGAGATGATCGAGTTACTCACGCTCGGCAAGCGCTACGGCTGGGAGCGGCTGCAGCAGGCAGTGGAGAAGGCGCTGGCTTTGGGTTGCACGGATGCGGCCGCAGTACGGCACTTGCTGACGGCAACGGAACTGGATCGTCCGCGCGCTGAGTTACTCGAACTGAATGGACTGGAACGCTACGAACGTCCGTTGCCACAGATGAACGAGTACGACCAGTTACTCAGCATCGCTGCCAGCACGGCGGAGGTGGCGCGATGAAAGAGCAGACTCAGGCTCTCGAACACGCCAGCGTCAAGCAATATTGCAAAGCGCTGCGCGTTCCGATGATTGGAGCACACTTTGTACAACTGGCGGAGCAGGCCATCAAAGAGCAGCACAGCCACATCGGCTATCTGGAAGCACTGCTCACGATGGAGTCGGAAGAACGCGACCGGCACGCCATTCAACAACGGCTGCGCGATGCCAAGTTGCCACGGTTGAAGACGCTGGAAGAGTTCGACTTCAACCAGGCGCGGCAGATTCCGGCGGCAAAAATTCGCGAGCTGGCTGAAGGCGGCTACATCGAGCGCGCCGAACCGGTGGTGTTGATGGGTGAATGCGGCACCGGCAAGACGCACTTGGCGACTGGCCTGTGCGTGGCCGCGTGCCGGCAGAAACGAAGAGCGCGATTCACTACCGCTGCGAATCTTGTGAACGAACTGGTGGAAGCGCGGCAACACAACGCGGTGAAGCGAGTGCTGACACGCTGGCTGCGCTACGATGTGATCGTACTTGACGAAGTCGGCTACGTGCCGTTGGCCGACATCGGAGCCGAGTTCCTGTTCCAAGTGATCGCCGAACGCGCCGAGCGAGCCAGTTTGATCGTGACCACGAACCTGCCGTTTTCCGAATGGACGCAGGTGTTTCCCAATCCGCGCTTGTGCAAGGCGTTGCTGGATCGAATCACGGACCGAGCGCACATCATCGAAACCGGCGCCGAGTCCTATCGCTTTCGCAGAACCCTGGAGGTGCGGCAGAAAAAGAAAGTATCGTAGGCGCCGACGGAGTAGCTTCTACATCGCTGGTGCAAAGGAAGGGGCTCA
>PMOK01000112.1 GCA_003162425.1 Bryobacterales bacterium
GTGGTCGCGACCATTGAAGTTGGAGTCCCGGGCGAGGGCGGAGACATCGCGGCGGGGGAAGGATCGGTCTGGGTGACATCGTTCGGGTTTCCAATCTCGCGAATCGATCCGGCCACCAACAAAGTTGTGCAGCAATTTGTGGGTAAAGGCGGCGACGCGCTACGAGTGGGTCTGGGCTCAGTGTGGCTGTCGAATTTCGAGGCAGGCACGGTGTGGCGGATCGATCCGAAACGGATCGCGGCAACTCTTCCGGAATAAATATGGCCACGGATGCACACGGATGCACACAGATAGGATTCGTCTTATCCGTGTTTATCCGTGTCCATCCGTGGCTAAGTGTCTTTCTAAGTCGTTTTCCTGGCTCAAGTTCCATCCCCAACCGGCCGAAGAGCCAATAGGTGCGCTTTCAAGTCCTACTCGGTCTCTGCCTTCTCACCCTGGTCCGTCCCGCTGGGGCCATTACGGTCAAGGATAGCCGCGTAACTGCTTCTGTTAGCGAGGAATCCTGCCGCGTTCCGAAAGCGGCCAGCTTGTTCCAGCCCACCGACCGCCAGGCTTTCCTTTGGTTCCAAGCTCGGCAGGTCCGAAGCGGCGACCAATTGCATGTGGAATGGTTGGACCCTTCCGGCGCCGTCTCCACCGCCGCCGATTACGGAGAACTCCCGGATGCCGCGAAGCTATGCTTCACCTCGCAACTCCCGATCGCCGGATTCGCGCCAGCATCGCAGCCTGGCAACTGGACCGTCCGCGTTCTTTCGAGCGGCCGGCCGTTGTTTTCCCGCGCTTTCCAAATTGCCGCGAACACCGATGCCGGTGGCCCTACGGTAACTGGCGTGACCTGGTCCGGCGTGCGCGCGCAGGAAATCGATTTCACGGTGACGGGCAAAAACTTTCAGCCGAATCCGCTGGTCTTCATCGCGCAGTACACGCGTTCCGGTGGATGGACCTACCTGGCCAGTCTCCAGCCGCGATCCATGACGCCGAACCAGCTCACAGTGCACTATCCCGGTCTGCCGGCGAACGAATATCTGGTGATGGTGCAGAACCCCGATCAGCGGATGAGCCGGCCGATGCCGTTTGTGATCGCGACGGAAGGCTACAAGCTGCCGACAGCCGCGGGCGAACCGTGGGTCATCACGCAAGGCCCCTACGGCACGTTCTCGCATTGGGGAAATGCGCTGCATGCTTTTGATATCGCGCCGCAATCCGGCCGCTGCATTGTGGCGATGAAGGGAGGCGTGGCTTACACGCACGACCTCGGCCTCGCGCAGGATCATCACCACCGAAGTTTTGGCAATTACATTACGATCGATCACGGCAACGGCGAGTTCAGCCACTACGCGCATCTCGCCACCGGCTCATTTGTCGTCGAGAACGGGCAGCGCGTGGAGCAAGGACAAGCGCTCGCAACGGTGGGCAACAGCGGTTACACGCTCGGCGAAGGCGGCGGATATCACGTACACGTCAGCGTGACGCGCGGCCAAGCCATTTCTTCGCCCAGCGTTCCTTTCCAGTTTCAGGATCTTCCGGATGCTTCGCGCGCGATCAATCGAACGGTTGTCTCCGCCAATGCTTCGCCTTTCTGCAACTGCCGCGAGAAGCACGCCGGTGCGGTCGTCTCGCAAAAACACATGGAGCCGCAGTTTTCCGGCCAAGTCTCGGTCGCACAATGGTGGAGCGAAGTGGTAACCGTGCCGAAGGGATCGAAGATGTTCGAAGTCAGTCTCTCATGGCCCGGCTCGAATGACGCTTTGGATTTGCACCTGGTGAGCCCCAGCGGCCGCCACTATGGTTGGTACGGCGACACCACCGGCTACTCGGGATCGAAAACCAATCCGCAGGAATTCCACTTGCCCAAACCAGAAATCGGCATGTGGCGGATTTCGGTGGAAGGCGTGCGGGGATCGGGGCCAATCGAATTCGGAGTGGAAACGACGGGCCGGAAGCCGAGTCCGCAATTGGTGGCCTCGAGCGCAGGTCAGTAGCCGAAATGCAACTCAGTTTTTAGACTGGCATTGGTGGTGGGGCGGACCCCCTGGNNCCTGGACCCGCTCTTCGGAGCTATATCAATCTCACAACAGGCCGACGAGGGCGTCGGCCCGCGGACCATGGGGTCCGCCCCACTGTGCGTCACCCTAGCTTCGATTTCAGCAGTTCATTCACCGCCGCTGGATTCGCTTGCCCCTTGCTCACCTTCATCACTTGACCAACCAGATATCCGATGACCGTCGTCTTTCCGGATTTGTATTGCTCCACTTGCTTCGAATTCGCGGCGATCACTTCGTCAATGATTTTTTCGAGCGCTCCGGTGTCCGAGATCTGCCGTAGCCCCTCACTCTCGATGATTTCCTGCGGCGATCTGCCTGTCGCAACCATTTTGGCGAAGATGTCTTTGGCCATCTTGCCGCTGATCTCGCGTTCGTTGATCTTTCGGACCAGCGTGCCAGTCGCATCTGGCGTTATTTTTTCGAAAGCGTCCGGAAGCCCCATCAGTTCGGTGATAATCCAGTTGGCTGTGCCCTGCGGATCGCCCGAGACCTCATTGGCCTTCTCAAAATACTCAGTCACGGACTGCGTAGCCGTCAGTACTTGGACCTGGTAGTCGCTCAGCGAGAGCTTCCCAAGCTTCTCTCGTTTCGCTCGCGGAAGTTCCGGCATGGCTTCCCGAATCCGGCCGAGCCATTCGTCGCTCACTTGCAGCGGGACCAAATCCGGTTCGGGGAAGTACCGATAATCGTGCGCGTGTTCCTTGCTGCGCATCCCCACCGTCTCGCCGGTGCTCACGTTATATGAACGCGTCTCCTGCTCTACGCGCCCACCGCTTTCGAGCACAGCCACTTGCCGCGCGATCTCATAATCCAGAGCCATCTTGGCGAACCGGAACGAGTTCAGGTTTTTCACTTCCGCCTTGGTGCCGAATTTCTCGGCGCCCTTCAAGCGCACCGACACATTGGCGTCGCAGCGCAATTGACCCTTTTCCATATCGCACTCGGAGACGCCCACATACTGCATCACTAGCTTCAGCTCGGAAAGATATTGGTAGGCCTCCTCGGACGAGCGCAGATCCGGTTCGCTCACGATCTCGATCAGCGGCGTACCGCTGCGATTGAGATCTACGTAGGTGTAGCGATCAGAATCCTTGAAGCCATCGTGGATGCTCTTGCCGGCGTCATCCTCCATGTGAACGCGCGTCACGCCGATCACTTTTTTGACGCCATCCGCCGTAATCTCCAGCTCGCCGCGCTCAGCCAACGGCTGATCGTATTGGGATATCTGGTAGCCCTTGGGAAGGTCCGGATAAAAATAGTTCTTGCGCGCGAATCGCGAAAAAAAATTGACGGTGCAATGCATGGCCAGAGCGGCCTGGATAGCCATCTCCAGGGCTCGGGCGTTCAATACCGGCAGCGCGCCGGGAAGGCCCAGACATACCGGACAAACATTCGTGTTAGGCGGCGCGCCAAACCCAGTTGGACAGCCGCAGAAGATCTTGGTGCGGGTGTTGAGCTGGACATGCACCTCCAGCCCGATCACCGGTTCATACTCTGCGATTTCTTCCTGCGTAGCTACGCCCAAAACACCTGAGGCCATGCTTCATTATAGGAAGACTATTGCTAGCGAAGATCGGCCAGGATTTCAGACTTGGCCTCGGCCAAGTGAACGGCTAGATTGGCTGTATTGGATGCGATGTTGTTGTGAGCCAGCGCGATGAGCTGGATGGAGCACTTCATTGTGTCTCTGACCCCGCTACCCTCAGGTGCGCTCATCCCGAATCCTACCAACGAACAACCTATTACGAATATGCCTTCCAGTAATCTTGTCATCGCAATTTCTCCTGCCTGGCTCACTTCTAAAGACGAGGCTTCTGGCTGTTTATTACAAGTCCACGCGCCGTAGGGTAAGCCTCCGGCTTGCCCCGGGACAAGCCGGAGGCTTGTCCCACTACTGCGGTTTTGTTCCGGCCAAGGATGCGGTAGCGAGCAAACCGCCTAAGCCCATTGTTTCCACCGCGCTAGAGGGAACGATAACCATCGCGCCCTTTTCCTTGATGGCCTCATACAACATGTTCATGGCCCTCAGGTGCAGAGCCACCGGATTGTTCACGTAAAGCAAGGAAGCTTCCGCGAACTTGCTGGATATTTCGGTCTCGGCCGTGCCCAGGATAATGCGCGCCTGCCGTTCCCGCTCGGCCTGCGCCTGCCGGGACATGGCGTCTTCCAGCGCCTGCGGAATGTGAACGTCGCGGATCTCCACCGATTGAACAGTGATTCCCCACGGGTTCGTTTTTTCGTCCAATATGCGCTGCAGCTCTTTGCCCAGCATCTCGCGCTCTGTGATCATCTGCGCCAGATCGTGGCGGCCGATGGATTCCCGCAGGGCCGTCTGCGCGCTCATCGTGATAGCCTGGTCGAAATCCATCACCTCCAGAATCGACTTCTCGGCGTTCCACACCAGCCAGAATATGATGGCATCCACATTCACGGGCACGGTGTCGCGCGTCAATGCCGACTCGGCTTTGACATCGGTGACGCGAACGCGCTGGTCCACGTATTGGCTGATGGAATCGATCACCGGGATGATAAAGAAGATGCCCGGTCCGCGCAGGCCGATGTAGCGGCCCAGGCGCAGCACCGCGGCCTTTTGCCACTGTTCAGCTACTTTGATCGCGAACAGGAAGTACAGACCGATCACCGCCGCAACTATCGCCGGCGCCTGATTGTTGTAATAGACCGATGGCGCCAGGCCGATGGCGATGCAAACCACGAAAACCGCTACTCCCATAGTGCTGATCTGCGCGGCCCCTAATCGTCCAGCGGGTCCCCCTCGAGAGGGTCTAATCGTCAACATTGGAAATGCCATGGCTCAAGTTCTCCTGTTCTGTTCGTTCTTCAGCTCGTTGAAATAGTCGACCAATTCCTGCATCGGGATTCCTTCGGCGCCAGCCTTGGCCAGTAGCTCGCCCACTAGTTGAGTCACACGCCGCTGCCGTTCCAGATGGTTCTTCTCCGGCTGCTTGTCCGTAATGAATGTGCCGGTGCCTTGCTGCGTGGCTAGCACTCCCCGGATTTCCAGTTCGCGATAAGCCCGCACCACCGTGTTAGGATTAATCGCCAAGTCCACCGCGAGCTGCCGAACCGTCGGCAGCTGGTCTCCGGCTTTGAGACTGCCGGTTGAAATGCCACCCAATACCTGGTCGATGATTTGCCGATACACGGGCACGCCGCTGCGCAGGTCTAATTTCAAAACGAACCCACGCTCGGAATGGTTTGCAGCCGTCATCTATAATGCTAGTGTACTAGTCTTATAATACATTGTCAACAAGAAAATAGTGACTGTAAACTTCCTCCGCCATTTGACGTTTAAATGGTAGTGGGACTTCGACGTTGCATGAAAAAGCGAGCTTTGGTCGCGGCGCTGGTTTTTGCGTTGCCGCTAGCATCGTCACCGAAATCGGACAAGCGATTCCAGAAAAAACTTGGCAAGGACGATCAGATTCTGCACGCGCTCGATCGGTTGACGTTCGGCCCACGCCCCGGCGATGTGGAACGTGTGAAGAAGATCGGTCTGAAAAAGTGGATCGGCCAGCAGCTTCATCCCGAGCAGATCAAGGAGAATGTCGCGCTCGAATTGCAACTGCTGCCGCTGGAATCGCTGCGAATGACTCCGATGGAAACTGTGCAACGTTATCCTCCACCACAATTGATCAAAGCCATCGCCGACGGAAAGCAGCCATTGCCTGAGGATCCGGTACTTCGCGCGACGGTGGAGCGGCTGGTGGCCCGCTACAAAGCGAGAAAGGGAGAGGTTCCCGCCGGCAACGGTGCGGAACTCGAGCCTGTACATCCACTGGATGAAGTGCTGGAGCCGTGGGAACTGCAAACGCTGCGCGCAGGAACGCCGGATAAGAAGCGTGAGCTTCTGGAAACCATGCCGCCCGACAAGCTGGAGGAAATGCTGGTTGCGATGCCGCGCCCGCAGCGGCAGAAGCTTTTCGATTCCGCGCCCACCGATGTCCGCCGCAAGATCCTGCTGCTGAACGCTCCGCAGCAAGTGGTGGCTTTCGATCTGCTGGAATCGAAGCTGCTCCGGGCGATCGAGAGCAACCGGCAATTGGCCGAAGAGCTGGATGATTTCTGGTTCAACCACTTCAATGTATTTTACGAAAAGGGTTCCGATCGATTTCTGATTCCCGAATATGAACGCGACGCCATTCGTCCGAATGTGCTGGGCAAGTTCCGCGATTTGCTGGAAGCGACGGCCAAGAGTCCAGCTATGCTTTTTTACTTGGACAATTTCCAATCCGTTAGGGCGGATGTGGATGCCAATAATAAAAACCGGAAGGTGAAGCGCGGCCTGAACGAAAACTACGGGCGCGAGCTGATGGAATTGCACACGCTCGGCGTGAACGGCGGATATACCCAGCAGGACGTAACCGAAGTGGCGCGCTGCTTTACGGGCTGGACGATTCTCGAGCCGCGCAAGGGCGGTGGATTTTTCTACAACGACAAGCTGCACGATAAAGGCGAAAAGGTGGTGCTCGGCCACGTGATCCCGGCCGGCGGCGGCATGGATGACGGCGAGAAAGTGCTGGACATCCTGGCCACGCATCCATCCACTGCGCACTTCATCTCAAAAGAATTGGCGCAGCGCTTTGTCGCCGACGATCCACCGAATTCGCTGGTGGAACAGATGGCGCAAACGTTCCTGGCAACGGGCGGAGACATCCGCGAAGTGATGAAAACCATGCTCGACTCGAAGGAATTTTGGTCGCAGGGCGCGTATCGGGCCAAGTTGAAAACCCCGTTCGAGATGGTGGCCAGTTCCGTTCGTGCGCTGGGCGCCGATGTCACCGATGCCTGGGCGCTTGCAAACCAGGTGGGCACTCTTGGTGAGCCGCTGTATCGCAAGCAGGAGCCGACCGGGTATTCGAATTTGAATTCCGAATGGGTAAACTCAGCGGCGCTGCTCAATCGCATGAACTTCGGGCTGCAGCTTGCGAAAAATGGCGTGGCGGGAGTGAAGGTGGACACCCGGCGGTTCGGAAACAATCCGGATGCGGTGGCGAAAACCTTGATGTTCCGGAGCGCTTCGTCTCAAACGCGCTCCGCGATCAACAAGGCGCTCAAGGATCAGAAGCAAAGGACTCCGGGGCTAGTGGCCGGCCTGGTGATCGGTTCACCGGATTTTCAAAGAAGGTAACCATGAACACAAGACGCGTTTTCTTGAAAAACTCCGCGCTGGCAATCTTCGGCGTAGGAGCGATCCCATCCTGGCTGTCGCGATCAGTGTACGCCGGCGATGTTCACACCAAGCGCCGTAAGAAGATTCTGATCGCCATTTTCCAGCGCGGCGCAGTAGACGGTCTCAACATGGTGGTCCCATTCGGTGAACCACGCTACTACCAGCTTCGGCCTTCCATTGCGATCCCGAGGCCCGATGGCACGCCCGCTTCGGCCGTGGATCTGGACGGTTTCTTCGGCCTGCATCCGTCGCTTGCTTCGCTGAAGCCGATGTTCGATGCGCGGCATCTGGCGATTGTGGATGCGGTCGGCTCACCCGATCCAACGCGCTCGCACTTTGACGCACAGGACTACATGGAATCCGGAACTCCCGGCCTGAAGGCAACCGGGGATGGCTGGATGAATCGCGCGTTGTTAAAGCCGGTGGGTCCCGCGTCGCCGCTTCGAGCCGTTAGCTTGGGCTCCGGGCTATCGCGCACGTTGCGTGGCCCGAACGACGCTATCGCCGTCAACAACCTGAATGATTTTCAGGTGAAGGACCAGAAATCCGCGGCAACCTTCGAGAGCATGTACGACCATTCGCACGATACGGTTTTGCACGGCACCGGCAAGGAGACTTTCAGCGCTGTAAAGATCATGCAATCCATCCAGAAGCAGCGCTACACGCCGGCGAATGGGGCGAAGTATCCCGGCGGCAAATTTGGCCAGAACCTGCAACAGATCGCGCGCTTGATTAAGGCCGATGTGGGAATTGAGGTCGCATTCGCGGAAATTGGCGGCTGGGACACTCATGTGAACGAGGCGAATCAGCTTGCCAACAATTTAACGGAATTCGGGCAGTCGCTGGCGGCGCTCTATCAGGATCTGGGCGATCGCATGGAAGACGTGACGGTGGTGACGATGTCCGAATTCGGCCGTACGGTCCGCGAGAACGGCGATCGCGGAACCGATCACGGCCACGCCAACGTGATGTTCGTGATGGGCGGCGACATCCGCGGCGGTAAGGTATATGGCGATTGGCCGGGACTGGCTGATGACGAGCAACTTTATGAAGGCCGCGACTTAAACCTTACTACTGATTTTCGCGATGTGTTGGGAGAACTGGTGAGCAGGCACATGGGCAATCGGAACCTGAAGGCGGTTTTCCCTGGCTACAACAATCCAAAATTCAGAGGGTTGCTCCCCGTAGCGTAAGCCTCCGGCTTGCGAAAGGGGCAAGTCGGAGACTTGCCCTACGGGGGGACGGAGAGTTATTTCAGCACTTCTTCGATGAAAGCTAGCGCGCGGTCATCTTTGCTCTGGCCCAACCAGAACATGGCCTGCTTGCGCACTTCCGGATTTCGATTGTTGCGGACCACTTGAATCAGCAGCGGTACTCCATCTCCGCCGGGGATCTGCGTCAGGGCGAAGACCGCCTTCTTCTTGACTTCGGTTTCCGGATCGTTGGCGATGGCGTCGTTAATCGCCGATTCAGCGATCTTCTGCCCGGCCCGCTGAGCCAGCCAGAAGAGCGCCTGGCCGCGGACGTGTGGACTCTTGTCGTTATGCGCCACGCTGGCTACTACTTCCAGAGCTTTGGGATCCTTATTCTGCGTGATCGCGAAAACGGCATGCTCGCGGATTTTGTCGCTCGGGTCTTCCCGCAATATGCGGCTCACAATCTCAAATCCTCGCTGGCCGCGCGAGTTTCCTAGCCAGAAAATGGCCTGGCGCCGCACCTGTTCCGACTGGCTCTGCGCCGCCAGTTCTTCGAGAGCTTGGTCGGCGCTCGGATCGGCGTGCATCGCGATGGCTGCCGTCGCGGCATCCCCTTTGTGCAGCTCCTTAACCATCGTGAGCAACAGGCGAATACTATCGGCCGGCGTCACGCCGGTCAACCAAATGAACGGCAAGCCACCCGCGTCCAGATTGCATTCGGGTGTAAACGTTCGAATCTTGCCGGTCTGATGGCTTTCCACGCGGAATAGCACCACCAATTCCCGCGGCCCCTCCAGCTTGACGGTCTGATTATTAGAAACCGTGAAGCTCTGATCGCCGTTGCGCGGCTCAAGCGAGCAGCCGCACATCACGTTGTTATTCCAGCAGCACATCTGATGTTCGCCCGCGATCATCGGCACGGAGTAGCCGATCCAGGCCGGCGCGGACTGCGCGCCGAAGATGCCGTGGAACGTCGACTCAAGGCCACCCGCCACTGCCCGCGTTTCCATCCGCGCGTTCTCGACACGCGGCTGCTGCGCCAAAACCGCGGCGCACGAAAGAACGGCCACGCAAGCAGCGGTCTTCATTTGCTCAGGATCTCCATCATGTAGTCGGTGGCTTCCTTGGAATGCATGATCCCAAGTTGATTGACGATAAACTTCTTGATGTTCATGTCTGTTTCTTTGCGCGCGATATCGACCATCGCGGCCGCATTGTTTTGAACGAAGAGAGCATTGATAATGGCCTTCTTGTTTTCGAGATCCGTTTCCTGGGGATACATACCGGCCAGGAACTGTCCGGTTTTGCTACGCCCCATGACACCGAGCTGGTTGATAGCGAAATGGCGCAAGCTGGAATCTTTCTCGTTTTTCGCCAGGTCGAATAACTTATCGGCATTGCCCGACACAAACAGCCCGTTGATAATCGCCCTTTTGACTTCCAGTGACGATTCGTTGGCGTAAAGTTGCGCGAGGTCGGCTGATCCTCCGATATTACCCAGCAGCTGGATGGCCTGAACCTTCAATTCCGGGTTTGATTCCGACTTCGCGGCCGCCAACAAGTTCTCGCGGCTGCCCGACACCATGAAGCTGTTCAAAATGGCGCGTTTGATCTGGGTATCGTTACTGCTCTTATAGACGTCCACCAGAATCTGCAAATTGTCGTGGCCGCCGTATACACCGAGATACTCGATCGCTTTGGATTGAAGATCGGGATTGGTTCCACCCTTCGCGATGGACGCAAGCACTTCGCGCGATTTTTGGCCGTGGGTCTGCGCCAGTACGAACAATGCTCGTTCCTTGATCCTTGGCGAGTTGTTGCTCTTCAGAACCTTTTCGAGCATGGGAATCGCGCGTTCGGGGTCACTCTCCGCGAGGGCCTGCAACGCGATTAGCTTCATTTCCTCGTCGGCAGTGGAATCGGGCGAAATGGGCTGGCCGCTCTTCTGGCGAATCTCGGCGTCGAGCGCCCTGGCGTCCTCCAGCCAGCGGCTCTTGGGATAAGTCTTCTGCAATTCGGAAAGGCTGGCCAGCGCTTCGTCGCGTTTTCCTACCCGGTTCTGCGCGTACGCCCGCCAGTAGAAGGCTCCATCGGCGCGGCTGCCCTTATTCTCAATCACGCGATTGAACGCCTCGATGGCCTTATCGTAGGCCTTGCGATCCAGATACGACTTGCCCCGCTGGTAGTCGGAGTTGTCGCGTTCCATCGACCGCCGCACTTCTTCCTGGCCGCGCCGGACCTCTTCTTGCGCACGCCGGGCTTCTTCCTGCGCGCGCCTTTGCTCTTCTTGCGCACGCCTCGCTTCATCGTCCTGCGCTTCGAACGGCTCACCCAGCAGAGCGAGTTCTTCGAGGGCTGGAGGAGGCATTGGCGCCATCGCCGGCATGGGGGGCATCGGAGGAATCGGTGCAACGGGCGCTATCGTTGGCATAGATTCCCACACGTCGATCGCTTCCATTGGCGGCATAGGAGGCATCGGCGCGATCGTCGGCATCGTCGGCATCGTCGGCATAGTTGCAATCGACGGCCACGCGGCCGGTGGTGGCGGGGGCGCCGGGAGATTCTGCGAGAGTGCCAGTGTAGCCGGCACGGCCAACATCCCTATCGTCACGAAAAATCTGTACATTTTAGTCATTTGAATTTTCCTTACAGCTTCTTTCCATTTTTCTGAGGGGCGGGCGCAACTTCTTGCTCGCGCGCCTGCGATCCCATCACACGCACTTTAAACAGCAGCCCGCGGCTTTCGATCTGCTGCCGCAAATCGTCAAGCTGACTGCTCGAAACTTCAGTAGGGCTATGGGCAATCTCGAGCAGAACGCGCTCCAGATCGTCCAATACATTCGCCACCGCTGTATCGCCCGTGCTTCGCGCCGTCTGCCGGTACAGGCGATTGTCATCCAACAACTCCGACGCCATCTGGCGCTCGTCGGTAATATCCAGCTTCCCTTTGTGATCCGGCGCGTTGCTCAATTCCGCCAGCACCATTTGCGACCGCTCCAGGTGATCGCCCACGGCGACCATTAAAATGCGCTCGCGAATCTGCTGCTGGTTCTTTGCAACCTCGGGACCTACCGGCTTGTGAGTGAGCCGGCCGGCCAGGAAGGCCGACACCAGCAACGCCGCCATGGCAGGAGCCCAGATCCACCACTGTGCAAAGCGGCGCTGTTTCCGGCCGCCGATGCGCTTCTCGATCCGCTGCCACACAGCCTTTCCGTAATCCGCTCCCCGCTCCGGCACCGGCGCCGAATCCACAGTGTTCAGCACCAACTGGAGCGCGCGGAACTCCTTGCGGCACGTTTCGCACTCAACCAGATGCTGGTCGATTGCGGCCGCTTCCGTGGACTCTCCGTAATACAGGAGCACGAGTTGTTCTTCGCTAATGTGATTCATCTTGCATGCCCTACTACTGGTTCCAAATTCTTGCGTAGCTTTTGCACCGCTCGAAATATACTGTGCTTGGTGGCGTTCGTCCCGGTGCCGAGCGACGCACCGATCTCCTCAATCGAGAGGCCCTCAAAGTGGCGCAGGACGAACGCCGTCCGTTCCTGCGGGCTCAATTCATTCAATGCCTCGTTTACGCGATCGCGCACTTCAGTGCCGTACGCCATCCGCTCCGGTCCCGGCGTGTCCAGCGGAATCGATTGCAGAATGTCCCGCTCTTCATCCGAACCTCGTTCCCGTTTGTCTTCGTGACGTTTGCGCATACGAATCAAGTCGAGCGAATAATTGGAAGCGATGCGGAACAGCCAGGTGGAGAAACTCGATCGCGCCTCGTACCGGTCAAGCTGCTTGTAAGCCCGCAAAAAAGTTTCCTGCACAACGTCCTCAGCGTCTTGTTCATTTCCAGTCATACGAAACGCCAGCCGGAAGATAGCTCGGCTGTGCTGCTCGACGAGCAGCCGAAAGGCGTCGCTGTCGCCGGCCCGCGCCCGTTCGACCGCGCTGCCCGCTTCCACTTCCATCCAGCCTTTAGACTACTTATTTTCGTAACGGTTAGGCGCTACTATAGGCTTACAAGCCCCTGGAATGACCGGCCTAAGATTCGAATGCCAGCCCGGCTGCACCAATTGTTGCCGTCAGAAGGGGTTTGTTTACATCACGGAAGACGATCTGGCGCGCATGGCCAAGTTCGTGGGGATGCGGCCGCGAGACTTCGAGCGCCGCTACGTGTATCGCACCCGGCACTTGCTCCGGCTGCGCATGCCGCGCCACAGCCAATGCCATTTCCTTCGTGAAGAAGGCTGCTCCATCCATCCCGCCAAGCCCACCCAGTGCCGGATTTTCCCGTTTTGGCCGGAACTGGTGGATTCCAAGCGCGAGTGGCAGAAGGCGGCCGCGTGGTGTCCGGGAATTGGAAAAGGCGAGCTGATCCAGATTGAAAATGCGCGAGGTCAGGCGCAGGAGATGCGGGACGCGTATCCGGGGATGTATGGAAAATCCTGATCGTGATTCGCATGCCCAACGCCTCCTCATTGGTCAGTTCGGCGGCCGTCGGCGCTAGTAAACCGCTGTTATGGTCGCTTAAAGTGCTTACTGAGCGTTAGCCCCTGGGACTGATAGGAGGAACCGATCTCCCTTCCGTAGAGCTTGATCGGAGGGGCGAGCAGAGGCTCGTAGCTCAAACTGACAACAATCTGGCCGTCTTCGATGAGTGAAGGAACCGCATGAGATCTTACCTCCAGCACGGCGTGGCTGCCCACGGAGCCGTCGGGACTCCAACCGAACCCGGGGTCGAAGAAGCCAGCGTAGTGAACGCGAAATTCTCCGACCGCGGGATCAAACGGCAACATCTCCGCTGCCATCTGCGGAGGAACGCTCACCTTGTTTTTGGACGTGAGAATGTAGAATTCGCTGGGCTCGAGGATGAGCGAATTATGCTCTGATCGATACAAAGGCTCCCAAAAATCGCGGGGCTCATAATAGTCCACTTTGGCGAGATCAATCGGATCCGTGTCTCGCTTGGCCTTGTACCCAACTATGTCTGAGCCTATTCCTTGGAGGTCAACCTGTAGCCAGAGACCACGGCGGTATACAACCGGCTCCAAAGGCAACTCGTCTTGTGAGTAAACGATCGGCTCCTGCTCGTGAAGATCGAATAGCATCTGGTCGGACGAAGGCGGATTCTTCCGTCGAATTCGAAGCTGGTTCAGTCGTGTGCCTTCCCGAACAATCACCGGAAAGGTGAGAGGAACGATCTCCGCGTAGAGTTTGCCTCGGTAGCCCGGACGAATGTCTTCGAAGGAACTCCCGTAGTCCGTAATCAGCCTGGTGAACACGTCGAGGCGGCCGGTAGAACTCTTCGGGTTAGCTTTGCCAGAAAAGTCATCGGGTAGGTAGAGCTCCTCCTGAAGGGGAACGATGTACACCGATCCCCGTTCTAGAAGAGCTGACTTCGAAAGGTCCAACTGGCCGATTTGGAGATCCGTCAGTTTTTTCTGAACCGTGGCATGCCGGTTCGGGAGGAAGCTCGCGCGCACTTTATATGCAAGCGGCCCCAGCCGCAGATCAATGCTGGATGGTTGGATCTGGTCAGGCAGTATTGGGGTGCTCGCCCTAACGTGTCCGGCTGCGATCAGGTCCTCGAGACGATGCGATGGCAACAATCCTGTAGTTCGAACAGGGCTAGGTTCAGCAAGAAGGTCCGGGAACAACACAAGGGCGTTAGGGTTCATTCGGGTGTGATCTTCCGGATCTCTTTAGGAGCTTTGCCTTCTCGGACAGTTCCATCGCATAGTATCTCGTGTAGCAGTCCAGGCTGCAAAAGCCGCCGTCTTTCTTCCGGCCGGTGCCGACACGTTTCCCCTCCGGAATCGCGCTGCGACAGTTGGGGCATTCATTCCGCTCCCACATCGTCTTCAAGTATGTGGCCTCAGAAATTGCCATCTGCTCCTCGCGGGAAGGGGTCGGGCGCTGGCAGAAGATCCTAGGATACCTCGGAGGCCGAGGCGCAGGCTGGCTTGTGATTTCTAGCGAGTCAATGATACTGTCTGGAGCGATGAGATGAAGGCCACGCCCATATGGTTTTCGATGATTTTCAAGGCAGGTGTTTCCGTCAGAGTTTGTATGCAGGCGTGATGGACCGTCAGGACCAACTCTTGTAGTCTCTGATCCGACTCCAAGGCAGTGACTTTCAATCCCAGCGCGACGGCTTTGTCGATCGAGATATGACGAGCATGTGACAGGGTGAGCGCATGGCTTCCCAGCTCGTCGAGTACTTTTTGGGCCGCGTCCGCGGGTTTGGGTTCATTCTTGAACATGCCCGTGACGAGCCAATCGGTCACCATAGTTTCCGCCCACTTGATCGCCTTCTGGCACTCCCCTATAAGGGTCGGACTGTACTTGGCGATTATCGGCTGCCACAGTATTCCGAGAACTTGGTTTTTCAAAACTTCCTTCTGAGCATTGGTAAATTCCTCGATAACACCATGCGCGGCAAGGCCGCCAATCTGAGGGTCGATGGGCCCGAGGCTCGACTGTTTTCCCATTAGAATCTCCCGACATGCACAGGCAATCATTGTCCCAGCGGACATCGCTATCTGGGGAATAATCGCGCGAATGTTAACGTCAAACATCGACCTCAGGTAGCCGACCAACGATTCAGTCGCGGCGGCATCGCCACATTGCGGCACTGGGCCGCGGAGGCCATGGCGATTACTTCGGAACCCACGCATTGGCGGATTCTGCGATTGTGCCGGACTTCCGAATTTCGTCCCGATTGCCGCTGGATTGCCGGACAGATCGGCGCCAGCGTGGATGATGTGAATCTGGCCTTGAGCCGCCTGCTAAAGCTCGGGTTCCTTGAAACCGGCGCTTAACGGCTGGCGAGTTCCGGAAAGTCGCGCTGGCTCGAGTTCGAAAGGAATCAACAGCATGGCAAATCCAGTGATGCAGTTCCAGATCCTGTCGAAGGCGCCGGACGAAACCGCCCGGTTCTACACAAACTTATTCGGATGGAGCATCGACGCCAACAATCCGATGGGCTACCGCCGCATCGCGACTGGATCGGCGGACGGCACTCAGGGCGGCATCTGGCCGGCTCCGCCGCAGTCGCCGGATTTCGTTCAGCTATTTATCAAGGTCGACGATGTGAGATTGTCCGTGAGGAAGGCTGAGGAACTGGGTGCGAAGTTGATCATTCCGCCCACGGTGTTGCCGGAGGGCGGCGAGATGGCGGTTTTGCTGGATCATCCGCAGGGTATGTCATTTGGAGTGTGGAAGCAGAAAAACTTGTCCCCTTGCTGATGCGCGGGGCTACAGGCCGGCGTTGCGTGCTGCAACGTTCGCTACGCTGGCCCAATCCTGCTCCGCCTGTCCGTGCGCCATCGCCGAGAGGAACTGATCGCGTATCAGGCTGGCGAGCGGCATTGGTGCGGCGCACTCCTCCGCGGTTTGGAGCACCAGTCGGATGTCCTTCAACCCCAGGTGCAATGCAAATCCCACGGGTTCGAACTTCCCGTCCGCGATCAAGCGCCCATAGTTGGAATACACGGGCGACCCAAACAGTGTGCTCATGATCTCGAGAAACGCGTGCGGAGGCACGTCCGCCTTTCGTAACGTAGCGAATGCCTCCGCAAATGCTTCCAGCATACTGGCGATCATGAAGTTCCCGCATAGCTTGACGGCGTTGGCCTGCCACGGTTCCGCGCCGATGGCGAAGGTCTGGCGTCCTATGGCGTCGAACAGCGGAGTGCAGCGTTCCACCAACTCCGGCTTTCCCGCAACCACCACCAGAAGTTTCTTACCTTCCGCCGCTTCTGGCCGTCCGAAAACGGGTGCGCTGAGGTAGCCTTGTCCCTCGGTGGCGTGTGCCGACGCAAGGCGCCGGGCCAGGGCGGTACTAATGGTGCTGCTCGAAATGTGGACGGCATCTTTCGAAAGTGCGGACAGGATGCCCTTCTCGCCGAACGCCACTTGCTCCACAGCCGCATCGTCGGCGAGCATCGTGAATACAGCCTCGGCGTCCTGGCAGGCATCCGAGGGCGAATCGGCCACGCGCGCGCCATTCTTCGATAATGCGTCTGCCTTTTCGCGGCTTCGATTGTAAACCGATAACTCATTCCCGGCCCGCAGAAGGTTGTGCGCCATGCCGGAGCCCATTCGTCCGAGTCCGATGAATCCGATCTTCATACACTCAGGATAACGAATCGCTAAACTGGAACTTCTTTCTGCCGATGGATCGCCGACACTTCCTCAGTACTCTGGCGCTGACTTCCGCGTGCTCCGTGCGGCGAACCAAAATTCAGCCGCCGGCCGCGCCCTACAGCGGCCGCCGATTGGCTCCGGTGAATGTTTCGAATGAGCGCATCATTCGTACCGTGACTGGTCTCCGCCCGTTCCGGCCTTCAGGCTTTGTGGTGCGAACCGAATCCGTGGAAGGGAAGACCATCGTCCACAATTACGGTCACGGCGGAGGCGGCATCACGCTCTCGTGGGGCACCGCTCATCTAGCAGTGGAGCAAGCGCTGCCCACGAATGCGCGGCGCATGGCCGTACTCGGTGCGGGCGCGGTGGGACTGGCTACGGCGCGCCTGCTCCTGGAGCACGGCGTGGAAGTTACTATCTACGCCAAGGACCTGCCGCCCGCCACCACCTCTAACATCGCCGGAGGGCAATGGTTTCCGTTCGGCGTGTTTTCGCAAGCTTCAGCAACGCCAGCCTTTCTCGCCCAATTCCGAGAGGCGGCGCGCTTCGCCTACCGGCGCTATCAACTCATGGTGGGCGATTACTACGGCATCCGATGGATGCCCAATTACGTGATGGATCGCGAGCCGCTAGGGGAAGATGGGCTGGTCAGCAAACAAAGCCCCATCGCCGATCTGCTGCCGGAGCTGCGCGATCTGGCGAGAGAAGAGCATCCCTTTCCGTTCCCCTACGTCCGCCAGTTCTACAGCATGTTCATCCAGCCCTCGATCTACCTGGAGGCGATGCTGCGCGAATTCCGAATCGCGGGTGGAGCGGTGCTGGTGCGCGAGATGCACGATCTGCGCGAAGTGCTGGATCTGCCGCAGCCCGTGATCGTAAACTGCACGGGCCTGGGAGCCAAGGCTCTGTTCAACGATGCGGAATTAACTCCTGTGAAGGGACAGCTCACAATTTTGCTGCCGCAGCCGGAAGTGGAGTATGCGACTTTGCCTCTCGGCGATCTTTACATGTTTCCGCGGCGCGACGGCATTCTATTGGGTGGGACGCACGAACGGGGCAATTGGGACCTGGAGCCGAATCGCGAGGCGGAAGCGAGAATCCTCGCCGCGCACGCTGAGATCTTTCGCGGCATGCGGGTCTGAGGCTCCAGTGGGGCGGACCCCGTGGTCCGCGCGGGTCCCCCTGGACCCGCACCTGAAGCATTGTCAGACACCAGCAGCAGGCCGACGCGGGCGTCGGCCGCGGACCAGGGGGTCCGCCCCACTAAGGCTTGATGGCGACGATTCCGCCGATTCCGGCGGGAAAGCGAAAGCGCCCATATCCCTTGATTGCCCGGGCTTTGAAACCACACCGTGCAAGATCATCCAGCAGGTCGCGCGTCCGGTAGAGGCGCAGCATGTTGCGATAACAGACGATCTTGCGGCGCAGAAGGTGCTGCTTACGGTCGCCAGAGATACTTACCAAAACTGCCCAGTCGCGGCCTTCAAACCAACTTTGCCGTGGCATTTGTTTTGGCAGGCGGTCAGGCTCGGCAATATCGAACACAAAAACGCCACCCGCCCGTAACGCCTGGTAGACGCGGTGGAAGAGCCGGCGCAACGCATTCCTGCTATTGCTCGCGTCGAAGCAGTAGTTGAGACACTCGCCGATGGATGTAATCGCGTCGCAGGCCGGCAGCTTGATGCTTAACAGCGAACCAACCCGGAATTGGCCCGCCGGCGCGATTCGCCGAGCCAACTGGATCATGGAGGGAGATTGATCTACGCCAATGACATCGTATCCGGATCGAGTGAGTTGGGCGGCCCATCGGCCGCTCCCGCATCCCAGGTCGACGATGAGGCCGTCGGCTATCTGATGCCGGCGCAAAATCCGCAACAAACCCGGCGCGGCATTCAGCGCGTAATCGCGAAAACCGGCATCGTGCACATAGGCCAGATCCTCACGATAGCCGCGCACTCCCGCCACTTTCTGCCGCTCCCAGCAGTTGCTTGGCGGCGCCGCCAACCGTCGCCAGAAACTCCGAGAGTCCGGTCGGCTTGGTGATGTATAAATTGGCGCCGAGCCGGTACGCCTTTTCTTTATCCTCCGGCGAACTGGATGAGGTGAGAACGGCCACCGGCACTTGAGCCAGATGGGGCCAAGCTCGTATCATCCGCAATATCTCCAGGCCATCCGCTTTAGGCAGATTGATATCCAGGAAAATAAGATCGGGCACCCCGCCGCTTGTGGCATCGATAAGATAGACTCGCGCGGCGTTTCCATCGTTAATCTGGGTAAGTTCGAATGGAACACCGCTGGCTCGCAACGCTTCCTTCACCAGGTAAACATCGGGTGCGTGATCCTCGACGATAAGAACTCGAGCCATTCTATGCTGCGGCGCCGCCGGATGCTCCCTTCGTAGAAATGGAAAACTTGAAAGTAGATCCACGGCCTGGCTCCGATTCCACCCAAATGCGGCCACCGTGCCTCTCGACAATGCTCTTGCAGATTGCCAAACCTACGCCGGTTCCTGCTCGCGTATTGCCATGCAGGCGCTTGAATACTCCGAACACATACTCTTTGTATTCGGCAGGAATCCCAATGCCATTATCGCATACGCTTAGCACCCATTCCTCGCCATTTTGCTCCGCCGTAATGCGGATCACCGGAGATTCGTCACTCTTATACTTGATGGCGTTGCTGATCAGGTTTTGAAAAAGCTGAATCATTTGCACTTTATCGGCGCGCAGGGTAGGCAGCGGGCCGCTTTCGAGCGCCGTCCCGCTCTCCTCAATGGCGAGCTGGAGATTGTGCGCCGCCAGATCCACGGCGTCCTTCAAGGCAAACTCCTTGAGCGGCACGTCTTCGTGATGAACAGTGCGGGAATAGGTTAGCAAGTCAGTAATCAAAAGCCGCATCCGGGTAGCAGCGGAAATCACATAACTCATGAATTCGTTTGCTTCTCCGTCCAGCTTTTCTCCGTACCGGTCCGCCAGTAACTGAGTGAACGTAACCACTGTCCGCAGGGGTTCCTGCAAATCATGCGACGCAGCGTAGGTGAACTGTTGCAGGTTGGCATTGGACCGCGCCAACTGGTCGGCATGCTGGGCGATGGATTTGATCGCGAGCGCGCGCTCGGTGATATCCCGCGCTATCTTGGAAGCTCCCACAATTTTCCCTGAGGCATCCAGGATGGGCGAAACAGTCAGCGAGACATTCACCAAACGGCCATCCTTTCCCCGCCGGATGCTCTCGAAATGCTCTACCCGCTCCCCCCGTTTGATGCGTTCCAGAATTGCAAGTATTTCACCGGCGCGATCGGGCGCCGCAAGGAGGGAGATAGGCCGGCCAATCATCTCGGCAGCCGAATAGCCAAAGAGCCGTTCCGCGCCTCTGTTCCAGCTAGTGATCAAGCCATTGAGATCCTTGCTGATAATGGCGTCATCGGAAAATTCCATCACGTCGGCCAGCAAGCGAGTGGCCTCTTCGACCTGCTTGCGCTCGGTGATATCGCGGAACACCAACACTGTGCCGCGAATTTTTCCGTCCACTCCACGAACCGGAGCGCCGCTGTCGTCAATCGGGATTTCGGTCCCATCTTGCGCGATGAGAATGGTGTGGTTCGCGAGCCCCACCACCGTGCCTTCCCGCATGACCTTCCGAACGGGGCTTTCGACAGTCGCGCGAGTATGTTCGTTCACGATTCGAAACACATCATCCAGAGGCAGGCCTCCCAGATCAGCCTCGCCGGTGCGGAGCAAGGCGCGGGCCGTTGGGTTGGCGAACTCGATGCGACCTTGCGCATCGGTGGCGATGACCGCGTCTCCGATGCTGGTCAGGGTGGTTTGAAGCATGTCGCGGGCTTCGCGAGTTTCTCCCAGGGATTGTTCCCGGGCGAGAACCGCACGATTCGTCATGACGCTGGCCGCGATGAGAAAAGCGAAGAGAATCAGCGAGCCCGCGATCATCACCAACTCGGTTTGCCGCGCGTACGTCTTTTCGTGGCGAGATGCGTCAATCAGCGCCGAGTATTCCCGTTTCTGAATTCCGGTGCACAGTTCGCGAATCTGATCCATCAACTGCTTACCCCGGCCGGTATGGACAACGGCCAGCGCGGCTTCCAGGCCCTGGCTCCGGCGGAGTTCGATGGTTTTGTGAAGCTCGGCGAGTTTTTGATCCAGCAGCGCGCTTAGGTGCAGCGCGTCCTGCGGCTGATCGCCCGGCCGACTGAGAAGGCTATTCAAGTTCGCCATCTCGCCGGACGCAAGCTGGATGGCCAGGTAATACGGCGCCAGGTATTTTTCTTCGCCCGTGAGCAGGTATCCGCGTTGCCCGGTCTCGGCATCCTGAACGGTGGAAAAGAGGCGCTGTGTGGAGTCTAGAATCCCACGCGTGTGCTCCTCGTCGGCGCTTGCGCCACGATACTGAGCCCAGTCGCGAAAGAACATCCCTGCCATGGCCAGCAATATCAGTGCCGCGATCGCCAGCATCACAGAGTCCGGCCGTAATAGCTTCACACTCAGAGTTGACGCTCTTTCGACATTTGTTGTTTCAGGGTATAACGAACCCTGAAGTCGAGGAATTCAAGAATTCAGGAAGTCGAGGAAGGTGGAAGGGCTTCTTTTATTCTATAAGATCAACGAAATTGCTTCGTGAGGGCGTACCGTAAGGGGAACGCCACACGTCAGGGAGAATTATGTTTCGAATTCACTCCCTATGCGCCGTGTGTTTTTTTCTGATGCTCGCGCCGGCGCCCGCTCAGGAAACCAGCGATACCAACAAGCTGCCCGTGAAGCGCGTGGTTCTTTATAAGAACGGCGTCGGGTACTTCGAGCATCTGGGCCAGGTTCGCGGCAACCAGGACGTCTCCATTCCCTTCACATCCGGCCAACTCAACGACGTTCTCAAGACGCTCACGGTGCTGGATCTCAACGGAGGCCGCATCGCCGGCGTGGCGTATGGAACCGCGGCTCCGCTGGATCGCCAACTGGGCGATTTGCGCCTGCCATCCAGCGACAAAACCACGCTCGCGGAGTTTCTGGGCGCTTTGAGGGGAACGCGCCTCGAAGCTCGCAACGGGACAACCACCATAACTGGCCGGCTGCTCAGCATCGAGCACAAGACGCGTGTTTCCGGCGGGATCACCCTCGAAGTGGATTACATTTCGCTGATCACCGACTCGGGTGAAATCAAGACCACTGAGGTATCACCGGCGTTTTCGGTCCGGCTGCTGGAGCGCGGTTTGGCGGGCAAAGTGGATCGCCTGCTGGATCTGGTGTCGGCCGAACGCGAAGCCGACGTGCGCCGCATGGTCGTCTCCACGCAAGGGTCGGGCGACCGTTCTTTGTTCGTCAGCTACATCAGCGAGGTGCCCGTATGGAAGGCCACCTATCGCATTGTGATCAACGCCAAAGGACAGGATCATCTGCTGCAGGGTTGGGCCATTGTCGACAACACTACCGGGCAGGACTGGGAGAATATCCATTTGTCATTGGTGGCGGGCGCGCCGCAGAGTTTCATCCAGAATCTCTCGCAGCCTTACTATTCCAGACGGCCGGTAGTACCGTTACCGGAAAGCGTGCTCAGCACTCCCCAGACGTTTGAGTCGACGCTGATCCCAGGCTCCGTCCGGCTCACTGGAACCATTAGCGACCCAAGCGGCGCTGTGGTTCCCATGGTCACCGTACAAGCCTTTGTGAACGGCGTGCGCGCAGGTGACGCGAGAACGGATGCTTCCGGCCGGTACGAGCTGTCATCGCTTCCCGACGGCCCGGTCCAATTGCAGATTGAGGCGCAGGGCTTCCTTCGCACGGTGATCAACGACGTGCTGATTTCGGCGGGAAGAATCGCTCAACAGGACGCCACTCTTCAAATTGGCGCGAGCAGCGAGACGGTAAGCGTGAACGGCGCCGCTCCATCCATGCAGACGATGCAGGCCGATTCCTTGCAGGCCCGCACCTCCGCCGGAAGCGGCAGAATGCTTGGGACAGGAGCGGCCCTGGGTGGATCCGGCAGAGGGGGTGGATTCGGATCGGGCGCTGGCGGCAACTTTGGAGGCGGCGCCTACAGCGTTGGCGCGGCACGCGCGCGCGTGGGATCGGCTGCCATGGCACAAGACCTGGGCGACCTGTTTGAATACAAGCTCAAAGATCCGATCACTATCCTCAAGAACCGTTCCGCTCTGGTCCCTATTGTCCAATCCAATATTGCCGGCGAGAAAGTTTCCGTCTGGAACGAATCGGCTGGATTACCTCGGCCGCAGCGCGCTCTTTGGCTGACTAACACGAGCGGACTAACTCTGGATGGCGGTAGCTTCAGCGTGCTGGAAGACGAAACGTTCGCCGGTGAAGGCGTCTTCGATCCAATTCGCCCCGGCGAGAAACGCCTGATTTCCTATGCCACGGATCTTGCTCTCAATGTTCGGTCGAAGCAAGGGAGCCAGGCGCAGCGTGTCTCCCAGATCCTGGTGAGCCACGGCATGATGACGCACATGAGCGAGATGCGCGAAAGCAAGACATACACGTTCCGCAACGAAGACAGCTCGCCCAGGACGGTTATCGTGGAGCATCCGGTTCGAACCGGATACACGCTACGCAGCGAGGCGCAGCCTGTCGAAACCAGCGCCGGCTGGATGCGATTCCGGATAGAAGTGGCGCCCAAGCAGACTGCGTCGCTCGGGATTGATGAAGCGCGGCCGATTCAATCGAGCTACCAGCTCACCAATATTACGGATGCGCAGGTGAGCTTGTTCGTGCGTGAGAATTCCATAGATAAAACTGTAGAAGCCGCGCTGCGGCGTATTCTCGCGCAGAAGGATGTAATTGCGGATCTGGAGTCTCAGAAGGAAGACCGCAACGCTCAGATGGGAAAGATTTTCGACGATCAACAGCGGCTGCGGGAAAACATGAAGGCTCTCAAAGGCAGCGCGGAGGAGAAAGCGCTGCTCGAACGTTACACGCAGCAACTGAACGAACAGGAGAATCGCCTGGAAACGCTGCGAAAGGAGAGCCAGCAGTTAGAGGCGCAGAAGGACAGCGCTCAAGGGGCGCTCGACAAAATGATCCAAGAGTTGTCGTTTGATGTGAAGTTGACGTAGGACAAGCCTCCGGCTTGTCCAGTTGGCAAGCCGGAGGCTTGCCCTACGCTCCCTCAAACACTCTCTAAACATGAGGCATCTTTGAAGAACCGCGAGCGTAAGCGACCGGTTGTTGGGATTTTTTCACAGACCCTGACTCTGATGCGCGGGGCTTCGGGCTGCAACTACACCGCGATCAAGTCGATTCTGCGAACCACGGCGCTAAAATCTTGCGGGCGCCGCGCGGGATCTTTGTCCGTCAGCTCCTGAATCAATTCCAGGAGCCGAGGAGGCGCTCCCGATCGCGCGAGCGGTTCCAGATCCACGGGCTGGTGCAGAATCAAATCGAAGATCTCGTCCACGGTCGGCGCTTCAAACGGCCGCGTCCCGGAGAGCAGCTCGAACAGCAGCACTCCGAAGGCGTATACGTCCACCAGGTGCGTTGGTTTCAGACCGCGGATTTGTTCAGGCGCCATGTAATAGGGCGTGCCGACCGTGAAACCGGCGCCAGTGAGCGAGAGATCCTCCGATTTGGCAATGCCGAAATCCACCAGCTTCACCTGGCCCGTGATGTCCACCCGGATATTGTCGGGTTTGACATCGCGATGGATGATGCCCTTCGAATGAACATAGGCAAGCGCGCACGCAATCTGGCGCGCCAGGGCAAGCTTTGAGCGCAGATCGCCGCTACGCCCTTCGCGAATCTGCTTGCGCAGGCTTTCTCCCGCCAGGTACTCCATCACCAGGAACGGGCGTCCGTCCACTTCGCCGTAATCGTAAAACGCGATAACGTTTTCGTGCGCCAGGCTTCCGGTGAGGCGGGCTTCGGCGAGAAAGCGAGCTTTGGTTTCCTGGTCGGCCAAGCCGGTTTCGGAGAGAATCTTGAAGGCCACCGTGCGGCCCAGGTTGCGATCACGCGCCCGGTACACCTGGGCCTCGGTCCCGCCCAGGCATTCGAGCAGGTCGTACTTTCCAACGTGGTGCGGAAGTTGCACGTTCGCCTTGATTATTCAAGAGTATAGCCTTAGCGAAGGCGGGGGCGTAATAGTTTTGAAGAATTTGCCGATAGAGAAGGTGAGATGCGCCGTCAAGAGAGAGCCGAGGTCGTAGTCGAGGTAGATGTCATGTGGACGGACCGCCAGGGGCATGAACGATTCGCCACTGCGCGCGCCATCGATATTTGCGAGTCCGGCATTCGGGTCCAGGTGCCGGAAGCTCTCCCGGAGCGTTCCTTTGTCAGATTGCGCGCAGACAAGATTGGATTGGCCGGCTCGGCGTCCGTGCGAAGCTGCATCAAGAAGGGCACCAAGTTCCTGGTTGGGCTGGAGTTCAGCGGAGGGATGAGGTGGAAGCGCCCCGCGCCGGCCAAAACGCACGATGCGCCGATCGAGACCCCGCTGCCGGTTGCCCGATAGAAACTTCCGAAGTTGGGTATTTGACAAACCGCCCGCTGAAAACCCAGGGCGCGCAGAATCCATACCGCAGTCTGGGGGATTCGCGCACATTTTCAGGCCAGCGCTGTCGGGAGACGGCCCACACAAGGTGTAATATTGAGGACTGTGCCGAAAGGGACTGCCGATGTCTAGGGGCGAAAAAGCGGCAATCGCGCTTGGCTTGGCCTAAAGTGGACCCCATTGTCA
>PMOK01000087.1 GCA_003162425.1 Bryobacterales bacterium
ACCCGGAAGACGCGCTCGACCTTAAACAGGTAGTTGCGCGCGCATCCCAGGATGGGAAGGATTTTGATTTTGAACATCGATTACTGATGCCGGACCGTTCCGTCAAATATGTCCATGTTGTGGCTCACGGCGAAAGAGGTGAATCGGGGGAACTTGAGTTTGTTGGAGCGCTGATGGACGTCACTGCGGTAAAGGAGGCAGAAGGCAAGATTAGACTCGCCGAAGAGGCGTTACGACAAGCGCAGGCGGATCTCGCACACGTCAACCGCGTCACTACCATGGGAGAATTGACTGCCTCCCTTGCACATGAAGTCAACCAACCGCTGAGTGCGATTGCCGCCAATGGTCACGCCTGCCTACGCTGGCTCTCAGCGGATCCACCTAACTTGGCCAAGGCGCGCGAGGCGGCCGAAAGAATCGTTCGCGATGGCCAGGATGCCGGAGAAATTGTGCGGCGTGTCCGAGCGCTTTTCAGGCGAACTCCCGGTGAGAAGGACGTCCTTGACCTGAATGAAGTCATCGGTGAGGTGCTCCGCCTCCTGCGAGGCGATGCAGGGAAAAGGGGCATCGCTGTGGAAACCGACTTGGACAAGAAGCTTCCGTCCGTGGTGGCTGATCGTGTACAGTTGCAGCAGGTAGTTCTCAACCTGGTCCTCAATGGAATCGAGGCAATGGATCAAGTTGTGGACCACCCTAAGACAATCTTTATCCGATCGGCATGGGAGAGCCCCAATGCCGCTGTTGTTGAGGTACGGGATAACGGAGCCGGATTCGAGAATCCGGAAAGAGCCTTCGAGGCCTTCTTTACAACGAAACAAAACGGAATGGGCATGGGCCTGGCGATTTGCCGCTCCATCATCGAGGCACATCACGGCCGGCTTTGGGTTGCACCCAGCGAAGGGCTCGGGGCCACGGTCTGCTTCACAATTCCACTCAAATCAAGCGGGATGCAATGAATTCGGACGAACCCATCGTCTTCGTGGTGGATGACGACTATCGAGTGCGCGAAGCGCTGTCCAGCCTGATAGCGTCCGTGGGACTTCGAGTAGTCGCATTTGGGTCGGCTGCGGAATTCCTGGAATCCGAAAAGCCAGATTCTCCCGCATGCCTGGTCCTGGACCTGCAACTTCCGGACGTCAACGGTCTCGAACTCCAGCGGAAACTTGCAGCCGGAGATGGCCCTCCGATCGTTTTCATCACGGGCCATGGCGACATTCCTTCTTCGGTGCGCGCGATGAAGGCCGGTGCGATCGAGTTCTTGCCTAAACCGTTCAACGAGCAGGAGTTGTTAGGTGCGATTGACGCCGCAATTGTCCTGGATCGAGAAGCGCGCCAGAAGAGGTCCGAGCTGGCCGAGTTGCAGAAGCGTTACGCTCTTCTTACGCCTCGGGAACGCGAGGTGCTTCCCTTCGTGGTCGCGGGCTTCGCCAACAAGCAGACCGCCGCCGACCTCGGGACCAGCGAGATCACGATCGGGGTTCATCGAGGCCAGATCATGCACAAAATGGGCGCACGGTCGCTGGCGGAACTTGTGAGGATGTCCGACAACCTGGGGATCGCGCGCACTCCTGGCCGATCTAAATAAACATATAATAGGCAAGCTTTTACCTTTGCCGTATCATCAAGGCGTAGATGGAGATACCCTCGGTGATGAGCGTCGTTGGAAAACATCTCGTGGTGGGGGTGGACGACGATTTTCGGCTTCGAGAATCCTTGAAAAGCCTGGTAGAGTCCGCTGGGTATGCCGCTGCCGTATATTCGTCCGCGGAGGAGTTCCTACAGTCGGGTGCGCTTGCGGGAGCGACTTGTCTAGTCACAGACGTACGGATGCCAGGAATGGACGGCATCGAGTTACAGCGCCGCATAAGACTCGAGCGCCCGGAGTTGCCGGTCGTCTTTATTTCAGCCCACCAGGATGATGAAGCCCGAAAGCGAGCCCTGGACGAGGGTGCAACTAGCTTTCTATACAAGCCCTTCGACGGCGCGGAGCTGCTGAGAGTGATCGAAACCGCTTTGAAAGACTCTCCGGAGGATTAAGCAGGAGTTGAGATCGGTTCGGCAAGGAGGTAACTATGGCCACTGCAAATTTTGTTGGGTCCAGCCCGAAATGGTTCGAGATCGAGCACACGAAGTCGGCGAACCACGCGTTACACAACAGCGAGCGCCGCGACGAAAGCCTGCCTAGGATAATCGGCAACAGCGCCGCGCTCCAGGAAGTGCTTCGTCTGGTGCGCATCGTCGCCCCCACCGACGCAACCGCGCTGATCCAAGGGGAAACAGGAACCGGCAAGGAGCTGATCGCAGAAGCCATTCACAAAGGCAGCGAGCGATCGAGTGGTCCGTTTGTGAAGGTGAATTGCGCCGCCATTCCTGCAGGTTTACTGGAAAGCGAGCTGTTCGGTCACGAGCGCGGCGCCTACACCGGTGCGGTCACGCGCAGTATCGGACGGTTTGAGCGCGCCAATCGGGGCACCTTATTCTTAGACGAGATCGGCGACCTGCCACTTGAGCTGCAGCCCAAGCTTCTACGTGTGATACAGGAAAGGCAGTTCGAGCGTCTAGGTAGCACTGCGACGATTCACGCTGATGTGCGTGTGATCTGTGCCACACATCGGGATCTCGTAGAGATGGTCAACGAACGTCAATTTCGCGCCGACCTCTTTTATAGGCTCAGCGTGTTCCCCATTGAATTACCGCCCTTGCGTGAGCGTCCCGAAGATGTCCGTTCGTTAGTCCACCACTTCGTAAGGGATTACGCCGATCGCATGCGGAAATCGTTTACATCAATTGCAGAAGAATTCATGATGGGTCTGGAGCGTTATTCCTGGCCAGGCAACATCCGGGAATTGCAAAATTTCATTGAGCGATCGGTAATTCTCGCGGATGGTGCAGTGCTGAATGGCTCGCTGCCGGAACTCCCGTGCACGTCCGAGATATCCGCGCCTGTCACAATGGACGAGGCGTCTCGTTCGCACATCCTCCAGACTCTCCACGAAACGGGCGGCGTGGTGGGTGGTCCGAATGGTGCTGCCAGCCGGCTGGGCATGAAGCGGACGACGTTAATCGCCAAGATGAAACGGCTGGGAGTTGGTCCTTTTCAAGGCTCATCAGGGCTCGCGCGTGCAGCAGCTTCCGTGGGGTGAGCTATCGCCCAATGTCACTTCGTTTTCCCGAAACTGGTGAGCGCTGTGGGGCGGACCCCCTGGTNNCCGACGCCCTCGTCGGCTTGCTCTCCATGCACGAGCCTGATTTCGTTGTCGAAAGAAGCGGGTCCAGGGGGACCCGCGCGGACCAGGGGGTCCGCCCCACCTCTCATCACAGAGATAGCCGTGCCGTGCAGTTCCCTTTCTGCTCTACGAGACGCAATCCAGACATCACTGTCACCGTATGGTCCTCGATGGTTACGATCGGAACCACGCGACATCCGACTTATTGTTGAAACGAGGTCGGTAATCCAACATCTAGCTCTTGGCCGGCCGATTGCACTCACACATGCGGATGTTCAACGGAAGAACAAAACCTCAAGACGATTGAAGGAGAAACTCATGAAAATACAACGTACGATATTCGCTTCCGCCGGGATCGCGGTCCTGTTTGCGGCTGCATCATTCGCACAGCAGGTGAAGACCGACTACGATCGCAGCGCAAATTTTAGCCAGTACAAAACGTACTCCTGGGAAAA
>PMOK01000070.1 GCA_003162425.1 Bryobacterales bacterium
GATACCCCATCACGAGTGTTTGCGCCACGCGTAGCGCACGCACCCTTGCGTGCCGCGTCGCCACTCATGGCGACGCACGGCAGTAGTAAAGATTCAGCAACGACAGCCTACTAGTTGGATAGCCCCTCCGAAGCGTGAGCACCAATAGTTTGCCCCCGAGGCTGTCCTCTGGCTAGCATAGTGGCTATGCCACAAGGAGACCGGCCACCAATCTCGAAGCGGAACCTATCCTCGCGTGAGGATAGGGCAAATTCCGGCGGAATGGCAGCCGCCGTTTGTATTGTGTTGCTTTCGTTGCTTCTGGGAAGTTGCACTCGGCCACCTGTTCGTGAGCCGGTCACATTAACTCTTCTGGAGGAGTGGACGGCCAAGACAATCAACGAAGGTCGGGAGCAGGAGTTGCGGCAATTCACTCAGGAAACAGGAATCCAAGTCAAGCTCCTTCCATCTCCGGAGTCCGCGCGGGAAAAGCTGGCTCTGTGGCAAGAGTTACTTCGGTCAGGAACATCGAGTCCTGACGTGTACGGCATCGATGTGATCTGGACGCGGATTCTGGACGAATATTTTATAGATCTCAAGCCGTATTTCGCCAGCGACATCTCTCACAATTTTCCGGTGATAGCCGCCAGATATTCCGTCGACGGGAAGCTAATTGCCATGCCGTATCATGCCGACATCGGGATTCTGTTTTATCGCACCGATCTTCTGCGGGAGTATGGATATAGTGAACCACCCCGGACCTGGGATGAGCTAGGGCTCATGGCGGCTCGGATTCAGGCGGGCGAACGAGCCAAGGGCAACAAAGCGTTTTGGGGTTTTGTATGGCAAGGGGCCGCTGCCGAAGCGTTAACCTGCAACGCTCTGGAATGGCAGGCCGCTGAAGGCGGCGGTCAAATCATCGAAGCGGACAAGACCATCAGCGTGAAAAACCCGAACGCGATCCGGGCTTGGCAAAGGGCGGCGCGCTGGGTCGGTTCTATCTCGCCACCCAGTGTAGTCGGATATAAAGAGTGGGACTCGCAGAACGTTTGGGTCGCGGGAGAGGCGGCATTCATGCGAAATTGGCCGACATACTACGTTGACAGCCAGGCGGTCGGCTCGCCAATCCGAAACAAGTTCGCAATCGCCTTGCCGCCTGGTGGCAAGGCGGGCCGCTTCGGTACGTTGGGAGGAGCCGGCTTGGGAGTTTCCCGATTCTCGGCTCATCCGCGTGAAGCTGTAGAACTGGTCCGGTACCTCAGCCGTAGAGACGTGCAAGCGAACCGGTCCCGCGTGCTTTCGGTGCCCCCCAGTCTTCCGGAACTCTACGACGTGCCTGAGGTACTTGGACCAAATCCTGGTTTTGCCATGTTTCGTCAGGCATTCCGGACCGGCATAGTTTCGCGCCCCTCGAATGTCACTGGCCAAAAATATCCAGACGTCAGCGAGGCTTACACCCGGGCAGTGCACTCCGTGTTGACTGGCGAGAAGAGTGCACCGGAGGCGGCCGCGGACCTGGAGAATGAATTGATTCGCATAACCGGCTTCAAGAAGGGACCACCCCCAGGGGGATCAGCGCACCCGTGAGCGCCAATAGTTTGCTCCCGAGGCTGTCCTCTGGCTAGCATAGTGGCTATGCCACAAGGAGACCGGCCACCAATCTCGAAGCGGAACCTATCCTCGCGTGAGGATAGGGCAAATTCCGGCGGAATGGCAGCCGCCGTTTGTATTGTGTTGCTTTCGTTGCTTCTGGGAAGTTGCACTCGGCCACCTGTTCGTGAACCGGTCACATTAACTCTTCTGGAGGAGTGGACGACCAAGACATTCAACGAGGGCCGCCAGCAGGAGTTGCAGCAATTCAGTCAGGAAACAGGAATCAAAGTCAAACTCCTTCCGTCTCCGGAGTCAGCGAAGGAAAAGTTGGCTTTGTGGCAAGAGTTGCTCCGGTCAGGCGCCTCGGGTCCTGATGTGTATGGTATCGATGTGATCTGGACGCGCATTCTGAACGAATATTTCATAGATCTAAAGCCATATTTCGCCCACGAAATCTCGCTCCAGTTTCCGGCGATAACCGCTAGCTACACCGTGGATAACAAGCTGGTGGCGGTGGCGTATCGTGCCGACATGGGGCTTCTGTTTTATCGCACGGACCTTCTGCGACAGTATGGATATCGTGAGCCGCCCAGGACATGGGATGAGTTGGAAGTTATGGCGGCTCGGATTCAGGCGGGCGAACGAGCCGCAGGTAAGAGAGAGTTTTGGGGTTTTGTGTGGCAAGGGGGCGCTACTGAAGCGTTGACGTGCAACGCGCTGGAATGGCAGGCCTCTGAAGGCGGCGGACAGATCATCGAGAACGACAAGACCATCAGCGTGAATAACCCTCACGCGATCCGGGCGTGGCAGCGAGCGGCGCGCTGGGTTGGTTCCATCTCACCCCGCACGGTAGGTGGATATGTGGAGGCAGACGCACTGAATGTTTGGATCGCGGGGGCGGCGTTCATGCGAAATTGGCCGACAGCCTACGTTGACAGTCAGGCGGCAGGGTCGCCAATCCGAAATAAGTTCGACATAACTCCGCTGCCGGGCGGTAAGGCAGGCCGCGTGGGTACGTTGGGTGGAGCCGGCTTGGCAGTTTCCCGATTCTCGGCTCATCCCCGTGAAGCCGTAGAACTGGTCCGGTACCTTAGCCGTAGAGACGTGCAGATGAAGCGGGCACGCATGCTTTCGGTGCCCCCCACTCTACCGGAACTCTACGACGCGCCTGAGGTACTTGAACCAAATCCTGGTTTCGCCTTGTTACGTCAGGCATTCCGGACCGGCATAGTCTCGCGTCCTTCGAATGTCACCGGCAAGAAATATCCAGACGTCAGCGAGGCTTACGTCCAGGCAGTGCACTCCGTGTTGACGGGCGAGAAGGGGGCACCGGAGGCGGCCGCAGCCCTGGAGAATGAATTGGTTCGTATTACCGGCTTCAAGAAGGGACCGCCCCATGGGGATCAGCGCACCCGCGAATAGAGAGCTGGTAATTCGCATAGAAGTCGCCCTTTGCATTGTGGTGCTCTCGCTGTTGCTGGCAAATTGTACTTCTGTTCATGCACCGGTTACGTTAACCTTTGTTGACCAAGAGTGGGCCACCACGACGTTCAATGAAGAGCGTGAACGGGAGTTGCGAGAATTCACACGGGAAACAGGAATCCAAGTCAAGCTCCTTCCGTCTCCGGAGTCGACTCGGGAACAGCTAGCCTTGTGGCGAGAGCTACTCCGGCCAGGCGTCTCGGGTCCTGACGTGTACACCATCGATGTGATTTGGCCGGGCATTCTGAACGAGGATTTCATAGATCTCAAGCCATATTTCGCGAATGAAATCTCCGGCGTCTTTCCGGCGATAACCGCCAGCTACACCGTGGACAACAAGCTGGTGGCGGTGCCGTATGATGCCAATATCGGCCTTCTTTATTACCGTACCGACCTTTTGCGAGAGTATGGATATGGTGAGCCACCCAGAACCTGGGATGAGCTGGAGACTATGGCGGCGCGGATTCAGGTGGGCGAAAGAGCTAAAGCTAAGAAATCCAAGACAGAGTTTTGGGGGTTTGTGTGGCAAGGGGCGGCCACCGAAGCGTTGACCTGCAACGCCCTGGAATGGCAGGCCGCCGAAGGCGGCGGAAAGATCATCGAGAAGGACAAGACCATCAGCGTGAACAACCCGGACGCGATCCGGGCGTGGCAACGGGCGGAGCGTTGGGTTGGTTCGATCTCGCCACCCGGTGAAGTTGGATATAAGGAGTGGGACGCGCTCAACGTTTGGATCGCAGGCGACGCAGCGTTCATGCGGAATTGGACCTTAGGCTACGTTGACAGCCAGGCGGCAGGGTCGCCAATACGCAATAAGTTTGATGTAAGCTTGCTGCCCGCGGGTAAAGCAAGCCGAGTGGGTACTTTCGGAGGAACTGGCTTGGCGGTTTCCCGATTCTCGACTCATCCCCGTGAAGCCGTAGAGCTGATCCGGTATCTCATCAGCAAAGACGTGCAGGTGAAGCGGTCTCGATTGCTTTCCGAGGCGCCCACTCGACCGGAACTCTACGAACTGCCTGAGGTACTTGGACCGAATCCCCGTTTTGCCCTATTGAGTCAAGCATTCCGCACTGGCATTGTTTCGCGTCCTTCGAACATTACCGGCAAGAAGTACGAGGAGGTGTCCAACGCTTACATGCAAGCAGTACACTCCGTGCTGACAGGCGAAAGGACTGCGCCGGAAGCGGCTACATCCCTGGAGAAGGAGTTGGTTCGCATCACCGGTTTCAAGAAGGGACCGCCCGCAAGGGGTATCATCAAACCCTGAACAGGCAATCTGAAGCGTCCGATACCCTCTGCCCGATCGGTTTGAGCCTCCCGCGAAAAACTGTGAGTCGTGGCGTGAGCTTGAGACGATCGATAGCTCGAAAGGACTAACCGATGCAGTGGCACACTGCGACAGAATTCGGCCGTTGGGTAAGACGATTCAACATCGGTCACCGGTTGATATCGTGCTTCGTGTTCATCATCTTGGTGATGCTCGGCGCAGATGCTGTTGTCCTTTGGCAATTCCACCTCATCCATGTTCAGGCAGAGCGCCTGAACGGTATAGACCAGACGCTGGTCACCTTGTTGCGTGTTCATACGAGCCTCTTAGAGTTTTACGCTGGCGTGGAAGCGCTCGCGCAGACCGAAGACGCCGGTCTTCTGGTTACAGGAGCCTTGCCCCTTCGTACCGCTGCCCTAGAGGAAATGCAGCGCGCAATAAGCGCCTTCAATCTCCTGCCGTCCGACCTGCAGCGAGATCCCAACATCGTATCTACGATTCACGTTATTCAGAGCTCGCTGCCATCCCAGCTTGAAACCATCATTACACTGGCTACCTCCGGCGACTGGCGGGCTGTGCAATTGCGCCTATCGAACCAAGTACGGCCGCTGGAATCCTTGACCTCGGCGCTGGTTGAAAGAGTTGACCACGATGCCGCCGAACAGCGGGCCCAAACCGTGCTGAACGTCAGGCGCGTGGAACGTCTGGTTTTTCTGGTTGTACCGATGACCGCCGCCGTCGCGTTGCTGATCGCCGCTACGCTCGGTCTGGCCATTACGCGTAGCATCACGCAGCCGCTCGCCCGCTTGGTGGAAGGCTCTAAGGCCTTGGCGCGAGGTGAGTTTCAGCATCAGGTGGCGATCCAGGGGCAAGATGAACTCGCTCACCTGGGACAGGTGTTCAACGACACAGCCCGGCGCTTGCGGGATCTCTACGCGGTTTTACAGAGTAGCGAAGATCGGCTGCGGCTTGTCATCGACACAATTCCGGCGCATGTCTGGAGCACTGGGCCTGACGGCTCCGTTGATTTCATCAATCGACGTTGGCTGGAATCTACGGGTTTATCCCTGGAGAATGGGTTGGGCTGGAATTGGAGCTCCGCGGTTCATCCCGATGACCTCACGAGGTACGTCGACGAGTTGCAGCGAGCCCTGGCGGCTGGAGAACCGATGGAAAGTGAAGCACGGCTGTGGCAGGCTGATGGGGAGTATCGATGGTTTCTGATCCGCAACGTACCGCTGCGTGATGAATTGGGAAACATCGTTAAATGGTATGGAACCAGTATCGATATCGAAGATCGAAAGCAGGCTGAGGATGCTCTGCGGCAGAGCCAGGCGTATTTATCCGAAGCACAACGATTAAGCCA
>PMOK01000126.1:0-1497 GCA_003162425.1 Bryobacterales bacterium
GCGGGCAAGCCCTCGGGCGACGCTGTCGATGGCGGCTTGGGCGCCCTGCATGGTGACGCCCGGTTCTAGACGGCCGATTGCCCAGCCCTGCAGGTTACTTCGGTCGTTTATCCATTCCCCCGACATCGCCAAAGGGACAAAGACCTGTGGAGTGAAGAGGACCTCGGTGCCAACGAATGCCTGCGGCGTCACGCCGACGATGGTGTAACCCAGGCCATTGATTTTGAATTGCTGGCCGACGACATTGGGGTCGCCCGCGAAGTGCGCCTGCCAGTAACTGTAGGCGATGACGGCCACCGGATGACCGCCGCGTTGGACGTCGTCCGAGGGATGCAGCAGGCGGCCCCGGAGGGGTTGAACGCCCAGCATGTCGAAATAATTTCCGCTGACTGCATAACCCCACAGGCGGGTATTCTGAGCGCCGCTGCGGCTCACGTTCATGGCGTCGAAGAAGTACATCGCCAGGCCACTGAGCACCGTGTTGCGGTCCCGATAGTCTTTGTAGTCGGGATAGGAAATCATCGGGCCCCCGCCGGTGGAGGTGTGGTAGTTGAAGAAGACGAGTTCGTTTTGATTTTGGACTCCGAAGGGCCGGAAGACGACGGAGTTCACCATGGAGAAGATGGTGGCATTCGCGCCGATCCCCAGAGCCAGCGTCACAATCGCGGCGGCAGTAAATCCAGGGCTGGAGCGGAGCCGGCGGAACGCAAGGGTAAGATTGTGGCGCAGCATTTGTGTTCGAGTGGCACGTTTGTGGCCGCGAAAAAACTCTAGGTTCTCAATTAAATCACAGCATAGAGTGCCCGATTTTGGGACAAACCGCGCGCGCCCGGTCAGTTGGCAGCGCGCTACGCTAGTTGTCCATCGGAACCCGTTCTAAATGATCGACAACAATGATGTCGACGGGAACTTTTTCTGGCTGCAGCCGAAGGCCCAGGGTGTCCCTGAGCGCGGTGAACAGCGACGGGATGCCGTCCACATCGCTGGCATTGGAGCTCAGATCGTCAGTAGTGAAGCGAAGTTCAAAATCAAAGACGCCCTCAACGCCGGTCTTATCGACCACCATCTGGCCTAAACTGCGGGCGATATCGGCAGCCAGATCAGCCATCGAGGACTTCTTCGCGGTCAGCGTTCGCACATGCGCGCCACCGTTGCTGGTGGTGCCGCTGGTGGTGCCGGATGATCCGTTTGGCTCGACGGGTTTCAGCTTGAAGCCTCCTTTCGCCACCACGAGCGCATAGCCGGGCATGTCTTTGGTTTCGTAATGCACGGCCAGCTTGAAGCGATCTTCCAGCAGCGTGCGCAGCATGAGGGGACGGTCGTCCTTTTTTGTATCCGCAGGGTACTTGGCGATAATGTCGAAGCGCGCGTCTGCCATCCAACCCGGGCCGGTCACCTGAAACGGTTCGGCGTTGTACGCCCTCTCAATGAACCGCTTCAGTGTTTGGTTGGTGAAAACGATCTGCCCCTTGGATCCGTTTGTTCTGCTGCTGCCGC
>PMOK01000126.1:1552-35994 GCA_003162425.1 Bryobacterales bacterium
AGGACGAATCTCCCGCGGCTTCCGTTGGGAATAGACTGAGATATTGGAACGGAAAATCTTTTGGATCACTTTCACGACATTGGGGCTGATCGCTGAATTCGTTCTGCCACTCTGGTGGGCACTCGGAGCGACTGTCCCGATTTTCCTTGTGAGTTGGTGGGTAGCCTACCGCAGCGATTGGTTCTAGTGAGAGCGCGCGATCATTCAAATAGCTGCGCTGGAGATGAGAGCCAATTGAGGCTGATCGCGTGCTTAGAGTGTTCATTTGGTACTTTTGGTAGTACTTCCGGAGGCTCCAAATCGTTACCGACAGCCCATTTCGATTTCGCGGGGCGAATGCGATAAACAATGTAATGGAAGCCACGGGCAAACGGCAACGGCGAAGAGGGCACAGAAAACCAGCCGACTCGTCCGTGATTCACGTCGAGACGAAAGACGGCATGGGCGATTCGCACTACGTGATTGCCAACCTCGTCGATGTCATCGGCGGAGGATGCGGCTTGGCCTTGATGGCAATGCTCAAGCCCGGCTCCACTGTGGTCTTACGCGGCAAGTTCGGCGAGAACCGCACTCTGGACTACCTGATTGCCGGGGTCAAATGGTGCACCGCACAGACCGACGGCACGTTCCGCGCGGGCCTGGAATTCCTAGACCACTGTTCGACTTTTATATTGGATGAGGAACAGACTGACTGCATAAATCCCGTTGCGCTGGACTGTTATGAAGTAATGCAACTGAGCCCCAATGCCGACGCGGAGACCATTTCTCGCGTCTACCGAATACTCGCTTTTCGGTACCATCCCGACAACACCGAAACTGGGAATAGTGAGATGTTCCTACGGCTTTCGGAAGCGAACCAGATCTTGAGCGACCCTGAAAAGCGCGCCAGCTACGATGCGGCCCATCGCGGCGCCAAGCGGCCGCGCGGGAAGAATTTCGGTGAGGCCTCGACGTCCGCCGCGAGCGATCGGGAGAAGCGAAGAAACCTTGAGGCGGTTACGGCAGCGTACTTGGGACTTACGTCCCTGGAGTTCACCGTGTGTCTGGAAGCTTGAGTCGCGCCCCGGAGTCGCGCCGCGCCGATTAGATCGCGTGAAAGGCCGACCGCGTCCGGCCCCATAGCCTCTCGCCCGACGAGGCGCGTTTGCTTGCAGGGACGCCGACGTCACGGGAGTGATCGTACATGTCTAGCTTCAGGCACAGATCAGCTGGCGAGTTCGGACCGTGTACGCCTCTATCTACGCACCTTCCAAAGAAAGAAGCCAGGCGTTTGCCGGAGTGCCGCCTGATACTCCGTGGCGAGCTTGTATGCCCCAGCGCCCGCCACAATCAGCGCCGGCCAGTACGTTGATCCTGCAAGGAACGTCCCTGTCAGCGTTGCCCATAGAATTGCAGTTTGGGCGAGTGCGCCACGGCGCAGTTGTTTGAGTCTGGCAGAGAGTGCTTCCTGCTGCACCGTCGCTAGTTCATGGACAACCTTGTCGGCTTTGCTCCGAGCCTTAATCGCGTCAGCTTCTGTCCGCAGGTCCCAGAACTGCTGCTCGAGATAGTGGCGAAACTGTTGAAACGCCTCTCCATCATCGCGCCGAACAGCCATGAGGGTCGAGGTGTCAATTTCGTCCAGAAACGGTAACGTAAGCTGCATCAGAACGTTTGCAGTATGCTCTGATGTTGTGGTTGCGGTCGGGAAGAATCTGGTCAAGAAGTCGTGTCGAAATTCAGACGAGCACATGTAAGACGTGCCGAGAGTTGCGGACAGGGACAGCTCAGTGCACAGTCGGTCATAGGCGTTAATCGCCGTCTGATTCAATGACTGCTCGACCCAATGGTCAAAGTACGCGTGGCCCGGGAGCTCAGCTGGAAGGGAAACTCGAGCAGTCAATTGACCGGTATTCTCATCGAAGCTGGTGACCTCCGATTTGAACAACTGAAACATCATGCCCGGCTCAGAATCGCCTCGGAACGAAATGGCAATACCCCGAGAGGGGCTCAAGGTTTTGTCTGAAATCCAGCCCTTTTCGTCGCGGCGCAGCGTTTCCACCACAGCATTGTCATGGAAGAACTTGGCCATTTCCGCCGGCAATTCGTCCGCAAACCGAGACTTCGAATAATGTATCGGCAATTCCGTCGGAGGTTCGAAGAGGTACGTCACTGGCAGCCACTTCACGTAGTCTGCCGCAACCATTGGCGTCAGCTCCCTTAGGTACCTAAGCGTTTCTGCAAGCTGAGCCCTGTCGATTTCATGTGGATTGGGATGTCCCAAGTACGATCTCATAACCCGAGACGGTTCTGTTTCCTGCTCGGTGAATGGGAAGAGAGGGTCCTTTAATACATATCGTTCGACGTATAGAGCCGTTTGTTTCAAATGGCGCAACGGAACATCGGAAAGGCCTGGAAATACGCGGAAGCCGGTTCCTGTATCTACAGCTTCTGCAACGAGGTCCTCGCGACGGGAAAGGGCGTAGTTGCGATACCGCTGCAATTCTGCCGCGAGCTCCTTATCGTCAACGCCAGCGAATTGCTCCTCAATCAGATCTGTCTTGAACAAAAAGCTCTCGGTCAAAAAATCAAAGAGTAGCGACCCCATTTTCGGATGCCTCCCGATCCCCAGGAATGCCCGCAAACCATTATCGCATCTGAATGTTTTCGATACAGGTCTCGAACGACTGCGTCGGGATCGAGCCGGCGATGAAGACGGACGCTGGCCAGAGCCCCCACCGAATTCTCCGAGTCGCCAAACCATCAAGGCCCAAATACGTACAGAAAACTAGGTCTACACTAAGGGTTAGCGCGAAAGGAGGTCACAGTGTCCCTTGAAAGTCGGTCCGGAACTCCCTACCTGAGCATTCCTCTCAAACGCCAACAAGAACACCAGACGGAACTGGAAGCCCTAAATCGGCTATTTCCAACTGCAGAAGCCACGATCCGGGAAGCCTTGAGCGATTATGTGGATGCATGGCTGAAACAGAATCAGAACAAGCCCACCGCCGCGTTCAGTTCCTCGTGGATACCTGGCCCCGATTGGAACAGTGGCTCAGGTATCTATCAGCCCATCTACGAGACCATGGTGGAAGTTTATGTGGATCGCGGTCTGGCACACAAGCGAGCCGGGTGGTTCTTCGGTCTGATCCTGATGGACGTCATGATCCATCGCGATACAGACCACTGGGAATGTTGGCATGAAGCGACCAGCCCCGATGAAGACCCGCTAGGGATGTTTTACCGGCCGTTACGGGGAAGCGAGGCGCGGGCGTGAGGAGAGGTGATTTGGTTGAGGGCGTGCTCTGAATCTTGGTTCAGCCACGGGCTTGTTGCGCTCTGAACGCGGGCGACAGACAGACTGGCAGGTATCGCTTGCATCACACGCTCCGCGCAAAATTGTCGGACCTTGGGGACCTGTCCGTGGCAGAGCATTGATCACTCCTTTGAAACGCCGGCCACGTCGTTTAGCGCTCGGTTTGCGCGGCCCATTGGCACGCTGCATGGACCCCGACATATCCGGAAGGCCACTTTGGCCCGTAATCTGCAAACCAAGAACATGGGAACCGCGCTGAGACCGAGGACTTTCGGGCGCGTATTGCCGAACGGTTGCTCGGCTCGTTGCCTACTAGACTACGCTAGGGCACTTCGCCAATGAGTAGAAGCTTGGATCGCTGGTTGAGTTGGATTGTAACAGCCCCAGGTTCACAGTGTAGTGCCGCTGGACCGTCTCCCTGGTAAGTCAGTGTCACTTTGGCGGGACGGCAGTCGCTTTTTCCATCTCTGTTTACGTCAAGCCCGTCGATCGCCCAGGGCGCGAGAATCTTGTGATTTGGGAAACCTGCGGGTTGCCTGAGCATAGTCATCCACTGCACCGTCGGGTAGCGCAGAATCCCAGCTATTGAACTCAGTTCCGCTATCTGCGCTTTTTGCTGGGTCAGCTCTGTGCCTTGATAGTTGGCATATATGGTGCCCAACGCTCCGCAGAGAGTCCCAATCGCACCTAGGACAGCCGCAACCTCCGCGCCGGTCCAGCGCGCTGGGGGCGGCGACCTGGGGGTTGGTTCTTTCGTGCCCGTCGCCGCCGCCAACTGTTGCTGTGTCTTTAGAAGTTCGCCGTTTAGGCGCTCAACTTGTCTCCTCGCTTTCACGCCTCTTAGGACGATACCCAGGAATGTTCCTACAATGACAGCTATCGCACAGCCAGCAAGGCCGTACGGGAGTGGTATGGTCTGGTGCATATAGGTTCTCCTGTATCGAGGCTAAATTCTACCGCATCGATGGACAACGGTGCACAAATCAAGCACCCAAGATGGATCAATTCTTGTGAACCGAAGAAAATTCGCCACGTCGGAAGCGTCCAGCTCGCCCGGATTCGATCTCGTGAAACGCCGTCCACGGAAATAGCTCCCCACAATTCGGCATCGGTCCTTTGTTCTAAGTGTCGCCCGCCACTTCAACGGGGAACAACAGCATTCGCAGTCACCTCGCCGGATCCTGAGCCCTCTATCAGCAACCTACCCGCTCCGTCAGCTCCCCAACCGCCGGAACTGCTGGCCGCCCGTCGGAGAAGCCCGGCCCGTCACGCTCCGCTGCCCCAGTCTTCCGCGACCCAGCCCAGTCCCCAGTCCCCAGTCCCCAGTCCCCAGCCCCCAGCCGTATGCTACGTTGAACCTATGAAGAAAGCACTGGCCCTTTGCATCCTGGCAGCAGCGCCGATTCTGGCAGCCGAAGGCGGCGCGATGAACGACGCCGAGCGCGCGTTTCTAATCGAGCAACTCGAAAAATCGAAGAGAGATTTTCTCGCGAGCATTGAAGGCGTCACGGCCGCGCAGTGGAAATTCAAGCCGGCGCCCGAAGTGTGGTCCGTTGCCGAATGCGCCGAGCATATTATCCTGGCTGAGGATTTTCTGCGAGGGTACGCTCAGCAAACCTTGAAGAGCCCCGCCGTCGAGCGGCCCGCCACTTCCACCTCGGAAGGGGACCACAAGCTAGTAGCGATGATCGGCGATCGGAGTCACAAAGCCAAAGCCCCGGAGCCGATCACGCCGTCCGGCAAATTCACCACTCCGGCCGATGCGGCCAAGGAGTTCACCGCCCGCCGCGAAAAGAGCCTGGAATACGCGCGCACCACCACCGATGACCTGCGCGTGCACGTCGCCCAAGGCCCGGCCGGGACCATGGATGCGTATCAGCTCCTATTGTTGATGGCCTCCCATACTGGCCGGCATACCGAGCAGATCCGGGAAGTGCAGGCCAATCCGGATTATCCGAAGACCACCGCGCAAGTCCAAGCCCGGTAAGCTCTCCCGAATCCCTGGCCGAAAGTACTGAAGTTTCCCTGCATTTCGTCCGATACAATGATCGGTAGATCCGTCATATGAACGATCGGACAAAATCGCTTCTCACAGACACTCGCAACTTGGCCCGGGAACAGGTAGCCGCGGCCTGGCAATTGCATATTGACCGCGTTCAGGAAACCCTGCTTGTACGTGGACCCGAGGAAATCGAGCAAATATTCGAGGAACGGCTGGCCGGTCTGGCCAATTGCCTGGAAGAGCAGCATCGAAACGCGTTGGAGCTTCGCCTGACGGAGGCTGCCCACTTGGAAGAGCAGCACCGCAACGCGCTGCAGGCCCGCGTGAATGAGGCTGCCGCCGAAGCGCGCGCCGCGGCCGAACGCGATCTCGCCAGGAAACTGAATCAAGCCGTCCGCTGCCTGCGGGGATCTGAAAATGGGGACTGGAGCACCGAGTTGGTGCAGGCCACGCAAGGTTTTTGCGATCGCGCGGCCGTGTTCTCGCTTCAAGACGGAACCCTGCATATGGAAGCCTCGCGCGGCGCCGTTCCCGCGAAGCCGGTGGACGACGTACCGCTAGATGCCGCGCCCGCCTTCGCCAGCGCTGTGGAGTCCAAAGACACCGTGATTGCGATGCGGACCAAGGGCGAGTTGTCGCCGCGGATCGCTTCCTGGACCGGTGAAGCCGAGTCTTGGAGAAGCTACATCTTTCCGGTTGCCTCGCGTGGGAAGGTACTGGGTTTGTTGTATGCCGACGCCGACCAGCACGGCGTTGAGTCGAGCGCCTTGGAATTGCTGGCTATGACTGCCGGTGCGTTCGCCGGCGAACACGCCGCAGCCGCCGCCCCGAAACCAGCCGAACTGGTGAGCATCGCGCCTTCTGGTCAAAGGCCGGTTACAGTGGCGTGGACATCACTCACACGCGAACAACAGGACTTGCACCAGCGCGCGCAACGCTTCGCTCGTGTGCAAGTGGCCGAGATTCGGCTCTATAAATCGGAAAACGTCAAAAAGGGACGTGCAGGGCGCAGTCTGTATGCGTCTCTTAAGACAGAGATCGATGCCGCGCGGGAAGCTTATCGCAACGACTATCTCGCCGCGTCCGATACGATGGTAGATTATCTCCATCCGGAATTGGTGCGGACTCTTGCCAACGATGATGCTGAGCTGCTTGGTCCCGATTATCCGGGCCCGCTCGTCTAGGAGCTGGTTCTCCCAAGACTGGTCGTCTCGGTCCTTGGTGGGGCGGTCCCCCTGGACCGCAGCCGACGCCCCCGTCGGCTTGCTGGGTTTGGATGACTCTAACTTCCTTGGCGAAGAGCGGGTCCAGGGGGACCCGCGCAGACCAGGGGGTCTGCCCCACGGTCGCATGCACGCTAAAATCTGGGTCGCCCTGGCTCTCGCCTCGCTGGCCTGCTCAGCCGCGCCCGTTTCCTCGCTCGAAACGCTGGCCTCGAACTACCGCAAAACTCCGAATCCGCGTACGCGCGCCGCGGTGCTCCACTTTGCCAACGCGCACTCCAAAGATCAGTCTGGCGCGCTGGCCCTGCTGGTGCTCGGAGCAACGGAAATCGACCAGCGGCAGTTCGGCGATGCCGTGCGTCATTTAGACGCAGCCCGCAAGCGCCTCCCCAAACTGGCTGACACCATCGGATATTTAACCGCTGTTTCCCAATCCGAGCTGCGCGATTTCCCGGCCACCGAGGCGTCCTTGCAGCCGGTCTGGCAATCCGTGCCTGCGTCTCCCTGGGTGACCAATTCGGTGATCTTGGAAGCGAATTCATGGCTGCAACTGAGCCAAGCTCCGAAGGCTGCCGCCCTCGTCGATCAGCATCTCGCGGATCTTACCGAGCAGCAGGCGGACTTGCTACTCGCGCGCGCCTATGCGGCCCAAGGAAACGCCGGCGCGGCAACCGCGCGTTACCAAAAGATCTACATCGAGCATCCCCTCGCGCCGGAAGCATCCGACGCCGAGTCCGCTTTGTCGGGCTCTCCTCCACTTCCTCCCGCTTCCCTGTTGGCGCGAACGTTCAAATTGATTGATGGCGGCGATTACACTCGCGCCCGTAAGGAACTGACCGCGCTTCTGCCCCGGTTGAGTGGGGCGGATCTCGACCTGGCGCGGGTTCGCATGGGCGCCGCCCAATATCTGGCGGGTGAATACAAACCTGCTTATCAGCACTTGACCTCGTTCCAGGCCGCCGCAGGCGAATCCGAGGCCGAGCGGTTGTATTATCTGACGCAATGCGCGCGAAAGTTGGACCGGATCGACGAAATGTCCGCCAACCTGGATCGTCTCTCCCAAGCCTATCCACAATCCGTCTGGCGATTGCAGGCGCTCGTCGCGTCCGCGAATTACTACTCGGCGCACAATCAGAAGGACACGGCTGAACCGCTTAACCATACCTGTTACGAAACGTTCCCCAACGATCCTCGGGCCGCGCAGTGCCACTGGAAGTTTGCGTGGGCTCAGTATTTGCGAGATCCTGCTGGCGCGGAACCGATACTTCGAGAGCATTTGAAACGGTATCCGGATTCGGACCACTTGAGTCCGGCCATGTATTTTTTGGGACGCACGGCCGAGTCAAAACAGGATTGGGGCGCCGCGCGCGTTTTCTACGAGCGGATCAATAACCTGTACCCTAATTACTACTACGCGATGCTGGCGCGCGGACGGCTTTCTCAGCCGGGTGTTTCATCAGCCGCGCGATCGGCGGAGGTATCGCAATTTCTGAGCGCGCTCCCGCTCCCGAAGCCGGGTAGTCCGGAAACTTTCGTGGCGAATCAAACTACGAAAGATCGCATCGAGCGCGCCCGTTTGCTTGCCGGCGCTGGATTGGATGATTTTGCGGAAGGCGAGCTGCGTTACGGCGCCAAAGTGGACGGCCAGCCGCAGCTCATGGGGCTGGAACTGGCCGAACTCGCGAACCAGCGCGATGCACCGGATCAAGGGATTCGATTCATCAAGCGCTACGCGCCCGCATATTTGTCGATGTCCATGAGTACGGCTCCCGATAAATTCTGGCGCCTGGCTTTTCCCCTGCCCTACCGGAGTTCCATCGAAGGCTACGCGCGCGAACACTCCATCGATCCTTACCTGGTTGCGGCCCTGATCCGGCAGGAATCCGAGTTCAATCCGAAAGCTATATCCCGCTCCAACGCGCGCGGGTTGACGCAGGTGCTGCCCGGTACTGGACGCGAGCTCAGCCGGAAGCTCAAAATTCGCCGCTACAGCACCGCCATGCTCTATACGCCGGATACGAATGTGAAGATTGGCACCTATTACCTCAAGGCGCTCTTGGATCAACACCAAGGCAAATGGGAAGCGACGCTAGCGTCTTACAATGCGGGCAAATCGCGCGTGATCGGTTGGTTAAACGGGACCACCTATCGCGATTCGGCCGAGTTTGTGGAGAGCATTCCGTTCTCAGAGACGCGGGTGTACGTCCAGAGCGTATTGCGCAACGCCGAAGTCTACCGCCGCTTGTACAGCAAGTAGCGTAGGGCAAGCCTCCGGCTTGCCTTGGACAAGCCGGAGGCTTGTCCTACACGCTAATCACCGGGCATGGAGCCTGCCGGATGATGGAATACACGTTGGTCCGCAACCTTCCAAGCGCGCGCGTCGCGTGCCCTCGCCCGATTATTACTAGATCCGCGCCGTGATGTTCGGCGGCTGCCCGCACCACGTGTGGAACCTCTCCCGCCCCCAGGCAGAGCTGCGCCACAACTCCAGCGGCCTCCTGCATTTTACCGATGGCCTTTCTCGCTTCGTCTTCTAGAAACACCTGCAGGTCTGCCTCAAAGTATTTCTGCGGACGCGTCTCGGCGCATGGAACCGCGTGAATCAGCCATAGCTTGGCATGAAAATCGTGCGCGAGCTGGGACGCGAACTGCATGGTCGGGATGCTTTTATCCGTCAGATCTACCGCGCACATGATTCTTTCGAACGCTGCTGAGTTTGGAGGCGTCTCCTCCACATGCACTCCGGTCCACACCGGGCAGGCTGCGTCGTGCAAAACCTTCGCGGTCACAGAGCCGAGCAACATGCCGCGGAAAATGCCGTAGCCGTGAGTCGGCATCATGATCAGATCGGTCCCCTTCTCCGAGGCATAGTTGCTGATCACTTGCGCCGCATCCCCTTCCAGCATCTCGCGCCGGAGAGTGATTCCGGAGAACTCATTGCTCAAATAGGTATCGAATTCGTTTTGGCGCGCCTCCCGGATTGCGTTCGTATCCACCAAGGCCATGTATCCGTACCAATCAGTCACATAGCCCGGAGGCATTTGGAGAACGTGCAATAACGTAACCTCGGCCTGAAACTTCTTGGCCATGGTTGCGACAAAGGGAGCTGCCGCGGTGCAGCTATCCGACATGTCAATGGGGAAGAGAATCTTCTGGAAAGTTTGCATGGCGAACTCCTACTCCGGAGATTGCACGCCGCGTGCCAGCGAATAAACCCTGCAATGGCCGACACTTGCGCCTCCGAGGTGCGTGATTTCACCCAGGAGTTCTAGCGCACCTGGAGCACAGCCGCCCCGCGAATCGCATCGTTCTTGAGCGCGTTGAGTGCCCGATTCGCTTCGGACAGCGGATAAACCTGGGTCTCGACATGAATGGGAATTTGGGCCGCGATGCGTAGAAAATCGTGCCCGTCCTGCCGCGTATTGTTGGCCACGCTGCGGACCACCCGTTCCTGATACAGCAAATCGTAATCCATGGGCGGGATGGTGCTCATGTGAATGCCGCCCAGCACCAGCGTCCCACCCTTCTTCAGAGCTTTTAACGCAGCTGGAACAATTTCACCGGCGGGCGCGAAGATGATGGCGCTATCGAGTGAAACCGGAGGAGGGTCCACCGTGCCGCCGGCCCACACCGCGCCCAATTCAAGCGCCAGCTTCTGATGCCGCTGATCGCGCGTGCAAGCATAGACCTCGGCGCCCCAGTGGCGCGCCACTTGAATTGCAACGTGCGCGGCTGCGCCAAAACCGTACAGTCCCAGCCGTCCGCCGTGCTCGACATTCCCGAGGCGCAGGCATCGGAAGCCGATGATCCCGGCGCACAACAATGGCGCGGCCGCGAGATCGGCAAATCCCTCCGGAATCGGATAAACGAAACTTTCCTCAGCCAACGCATATTCTGCGTAGCCACCATCCACTGTGTAGCCGGTAAAGCTGGGATGGTCGCAGAGATTTTCCTGGCCCGCCTTGCAATACTCGCAAGTTCCGTCGGTGGAGTGCAGCCACGCGATGCCCACGCGCGTCCCGATCGGGTGAAGCTTCGCGCCGCTGCCCGCGGCCTCCACAATTCCCACCACTTGATGCCCCGGCGTGATGGGAAATTTGCGCGGAGGCAGCTCGCCTTCAATCACGTGCAGATCGGTGCGGCAGACCGCGCACGCGTTCACGCGAACCAGCACCTGTCCATCACCCGGCTCGGGCTTCGGAACGTCGGTGAACTCGAGCGGGTTGGTCTCGATGCGCGCCGGTGAATGAAGAATGCAGGCTTTCATAAGTAGGACAAGACTCTGTCTTGTCCAAGACGACAAGCCGGAGGCTTGTCCAACATAGTAACCTGATGTCGAATGACAATTCCCGGCCGCCATTTCGCTCAGAACCTCGTACTGCGCCGAACGTTGCTGTTTCAACTCGTGCGCCGCGATTTCGAGACGCGCTTCATCGGCTCGGCGGTGGGCTGGTTGTGGGGACTGATTCATCCCGTGGTGTTGCTGGTCAGTTGGGTCTTTGTATTCCAGGTGTGCATGCACGCCACGCTCCCGCCCAACGAGGTGACTCATAACTATTCGCTGTTCCTGTTCTGCGGTTTTCTACCCTGGCTGCTGTTTCAAGAGACTGTAGTTCGGTCGGCATCTTCGCTGCTGGAGAACACTAACCTGATCACCAAAACAGTCTTTCCGTCCGAAATTGTCCCGGTTTCGATTTTCCTCTCTTCGCTGATCAGCCATCTCATGGCCCTGGTTCTGGTGATCGCGGTGGTGGGATTCTACAACGGGCACTTCAGCCTTTGGATGTTTTCATTGCCCATCTACATGGTGTTGATCGGTCTCTTTTCGATCGGCGTAGGCTGGTTCGTTTCCAGTCTCCAGGTCTATCTTCGGGACACCGCGCAGGTAATATCGGTGGTGCTCACCTTCTGGTTCTGGATGACACCCATTTTCATCAACGAGCAGATGGTCCCGGAACGGTTCCGATTTCTGGTGCGCGCGAATCCGCTCGCCTTCCTGGTGCGCGCCTATCGCGACCGGTTGCTCTCATACCGCATCCCGAGCCTGCACGATTTAGCTATCGTCGCCGCGTACGCCATCACAGTGTTCGTCCTAGGCGGCCTATTCTTTCGCCACTTAAAGCGCGGATTCGCCGACGTGCTCTGAAGAAGAATCCAGGGAATTCTTCTTACCGCAAAGCCACCTCGGCCGGCCCATTAGGAACCGCATTGCTGAGCGCAATCGCCGCCCACGCCGTCGCCGCCGCCGAGATCCACTGATCGTGATCATGCGGGAACCCGCTCTGGAAATAAGGCTGGAATTTCGGCGCGCGGCTGGCGACATGCCAAGAGCCATCTTCGAGTTGAGTTCGCAACAAATAGACGACGCCGCGCTGATAAGCCGCGTCACTCGCCGGTACGCCCAACTCATGCATCGTGTAAAGAACACTCCCGGTAGCGTAGGCGTCGCTCGTGAGCTCCTGCGTTTGCGCCCATCCGCCATCCCCGCGTTCGAGCGCGATCAGATTCTTGAGCGGCTCCTCCAGCGAGCGCCGATCCCGGCTGGCCCACTTCAGGCCGAGTAGCTGCATGTTCCTATCTTCGGTACTTCGCGGTTTGGCTGCCTGGAGCCACGCCGCCGCGCGCCGTATACGCTGGTCGAACTCCGCTTTACGGCCTGGAGGAGCGTAGATCGACGACGCCCGAATAGAAAAGGCAGTCCGTGAAAAATCGCCGTCTTCAATGGGTGGCCGCGCGTTACCTCCCAGCTGCCAACTTCCATCCTTGCGCTGCTGTCCGGCCATGTTGTGGATCAATGCATCAATGGCACGGTCCGGCGGCGCGCCCTCCACCGCTAGCTGGAGGAGCGAATACATGGTGGTGTCCACTGCTCCGGGCGGATCCATACGCTGCAGCAGAACCTGCTCAAACGCGGCCCATTGCAACTTGACGGTCTTCAATTGCGCCGCCGCCGCTGTTTCGTCCACTTTGATTCCATTGGCGCGGGCCACTGACACGGCCAAGCCGGTCAAGTTCTGCGCGTGACAGGACACGCAACCGCCTTCCTGGAAAAAGTTCCCGTTGGCGCGCTGCAAAAGCGCGATGCTCTTCGCGGCAGCTTCTTTCGGACTCGGCAGCTTGCTGTCGCCGGCCGGCAGCGCAAACGCCGCTGCCGCCACTTGTTTGTGGTCGATGCCAAGTGCATCCATCACCGGAGGGTAGTTGAACTTCTTGGCCCAGTCCACTGCAGTCTCGCCGGCTTTCGATTTGATGTTCTTGTCCGCGCCCTTTTCAAGCAGCAGCCGGATCGCATCGATGTCCGGCCGATCAGTCCCGATCGCCAGCATCAGAGGGGTCATTCCCCGCACGTCCTGCACGTTCACTTTCGCGCCGGTCTCCAGCAGCAGCTTCACCGCATCCGAACCACCTGAGATAGCCGCAAGGTGCAACGCGGTGACGTTGCCGAGCGCGATGGGGCCATTCTTGACCCGTGCAACTTCGGAAGAGTCCACCACGTTGACATCCGCGCCCTTCGCTAAGAACAGCTTCATCACTTCAACGTTGCCGTGGGTAGCCGCATACATCAAAGGAGTGTCGCCGAAAGCGTTCTTGGCGTTAATGTCGGCGCCTTTGGCGAGTAACAGCTTCACGCTCTCCGTATCGTTCGCATCAGCCGCTTCTATGAGTGCTGTTGCCTGGCGCTGGTCGCGAGCCAAAACGTCCGCGCCTTTCTCAATCAGCAGTTTTACGGTCTCGGAGTTGCCATCGTGCGCGGCCGCGATGATCAATGGCGTCCGGCCTTGCTTGGAACGAGCATTCACGTTGGCGCCCTTTTCCACCAGCAAGCGGACCTTGGCAAGGTCGTTCGTGCACCACAAGAGCGCCGTTACGTCAAACGCGTTCTTGGCGTTCGCATCAGCGCCCGCGTCCAGCAGCAGCTTCATTGCATCCAAGCTGCCGTAAGCAGCCGCATACATTAAAGGAGTGGACTCCCGCTGGTCCTTTATATTTACGTCCGAGCTCTTCACCAGAGCGCGAAGGGACGCTAGGTCATTATTGCGGATCGCCTGATAGAAACGATCGCTAGGTTCCTCGGCTACAGCACTTACTAAACCCAACACCAACAGACACACGATCGAAGTTAGATTTCGACGCATCACCCGTTCACGCTCCTTGAAGGACTTTCATCCATTATACGTTGTGGGGCAGGATGCCATCCTGCGCGCCGATTGCCAATCGGCGCAATGATCGGCTACCCACCAACTATACTGGTTTTTAGTTGGAACCTCTCGCCTATCAGTCGCTCCTCGACGTTTCCAAAGCCATCCTGCAGCATCGCGATCTCGCCGGCCTTTTTCGCGATCTTTCCACCCGGCTGCGCTCCATTCTGCGCTTCGATTTCCTGAACCTGGTGCTGCACGACACGGCGACCAACACCATGCGGTTGCACATTCTGGAAACTGCTTCGGGGGCCCCAGCCGAAGCGCCGCAACTGGAACTCGCACCCGAAGAATCTCCTTCCGGATGGGTATTCCTGCACCAGGAACCGCTCGTGATTCCCGATGTACGGCTCGAAACGCGCTGGCCCAGCGTGATGGAGCTTCTGCGACGCAACAACATTGTCACATCCTGCTGGCTGCCGTTGACTACCGCTCAACACCCGTTGGGGGCGTTAGTCTTCGGATTCGGGCCCGCTCCCGACGTACACGAACAACTCGACCTGATGCGCCAGATTGCGGCCCAGGTAGCCGTTGCGGTGGACAACACGCTGAACTTCGAGAAGGCCGAAAAATACCAGCAGCAACTGGCGCGTGAACGGGACCGGCTGCAGGTTCTGCTCGAGATTACCAACACGCTGGTATCGGAATTGGATATTCGCGACCTGTTTCCCAGCATCACGGCGTGCGTGCGGCGCGCGGTACCGCACGAATATTCGAGCCTCGCACTGCGTGTGCCGGGAACCGATCAACTCCGCGTTCACGCGCTGGTCTTCGACGGACCCGGCGGCGTTCTCGAAGAAGGCGCCAGCACCGCGATGAGCGAAACGCCCGCCGGCGAAGCTGTGGAAACCCGGCGCCCAGTCATTCTGGATGCCGATGCTCTGGCGCGAGTCTCTTCTCCGATAGTCCAGCGGCTGGCCAAGGCGGGGTTAAAATCCATCTGCTGCCTCCCGTTGATTACGCGCTTGCATGTGCTGGGCACGCTCAACGTCGGTAGCACGCGGGAACGCGCTTTCAGCGATTCGGACATCGATTTCTTGAGCCAGGTGGCCGGCCAAGCCGCCATCGCCATCGAAAATGCCACTTCCTACCAGGAAATCGGCCAATTAAAGGACCAGTTAGCCGAAGAAAAATTATATCTGCAGGATGAAATCCGGACCGATCGGAACTTCGGCGAGATTATTGGCGATAGCCCGCAGTTCCGAAGCGTCCTCGATCAAGTGGAAACGGTTGCGCCCACCGACGCTTCAGTTATGATCCTGGGAGAAACCGGAACTGGAAAGGAGCTGATCGCGCGCGCGCTTCACGATCTGAGCGGCCGCCGGGAGCGGACGTTTGTCAAGCTGAACTGCGCGGCCATCCCCACCGGGCTCCTGGAAAGCGAGCTGTTCGGCCACGAAAAAGGCGCCTTTACGGGCGCTATCATGCAAAAGGCCGGCCGCTTCGAATTAGCCAACAAAGGAACGCTGTTTCTGGATGAGATCGGCGATATTCCGCTCGAATTGCAGCCGAAATTGTTGCGCGCTTTGCAGGAGCACGAGTTCGAGCGGTTGGGCGGCACGCGGACCATCAAGGTGGACGTGCGGTTGGTAGCCGCCACCAATCGCGACCTGGCTCAAATGATCAACGAGCGCCAGTTCCGGACCGATCTTTATTACCGGCTCAGTGTGTTTCCGATTTCGGTGCCGCCGCTGCGCGAGCGTGTCGATGACATTCCCAAGTTGGTCCGCTATTTCACCCAGAAGTTCGCACGCCGCATGAACAAACACGTGGAGAGCATTTCGCAGGAGACCATGGACGCGCTGGTCCGCTATCCATGGCCGGGCAACGTGCGGGAACTGGAAAACCTGATCGAACGCGCCGTAATCCTGACGCGCGGCACAACGCTCCAAATCCCAATCTCCGAGTTACGCTCCGCCTCAACCGAAACCGCATCACCAGTAACGCTGGAAGAAGCCGAGCGCGACCACATCCGCCGCGTCCTGGAACGGTCGAATGGAGTAGTAGGCGGCCCGAACGGCGCAGCCGCGAAGCTGGGCATGAAACGCACCACGCTCCAGTCGAAGATGAAAAAGCTGGGAATAGCGAAATAAGGGCCGGTTTCTGGTTCCTGGTTGCTAGTTGCTGGTTCCTGGTGGCTGCCTTCTGCTTTCTGCTTTCTGCCCTCTGCCCTCTGCCTCCTGAGCTATCAGCCCGCCCGCCGTTTTGCCTTACGTGGCTCAAAACTGATGAGCAACCGCGACCCGGTCGCGTCTGCCAAACGCTCCAGCGTCCGCATCGACGGCCGCGAGCGACCGCTCTCCAGCCGGGCAACCACGGGCTGCGTCGTGCCCATCTTCCGGGCCAGTTCCTCCTGCGTGAGTCCCGCGCGGTTCCGCACATCCATCACAGCCGACGCTAGGACAAATTCCTCCTCAAGCGCGCCGTAAGCCTTCTTGTACTTCGGCTCCTTCATCCACTTCTTGTGCAGGTCAGATATGCGTGCCATTGCTACACCTCCATCATTGAACCGATTTCGCCCGAGACAAGGCCATGTCAATCTCGCCCCGCGGCGTCTTTTCCGTTTCTTCACGAAGACCCGGACAATCACCACGCGCCGGCCGACGGCCGTCACGTACAGCGCTCGCGAAATTCCGCTCCGGCCTTCAGCCGCATTTCCCACAGGCGGCGTTTCACGTGTGGCTCACCCACACGCTCCAGGCCTTTCTCCTCGATGAGCTTCGCGATACGCGCCAGCCTCGCCCGCATGTCTTCAGGCAACGCCTCGACCTCCACATCAACGGTTTCGTTTAGGGTCTCGACCGTCCAGCCCACATTTCAAGTATACCAAAAACGATATAATACTAATCGTAACTCAATGGCGCCTAACAAAACTGGATTACTGCCCAAGGCATTCAGTCCCGAAGGCGAGACAAATCGCTCGCTCGCACGATTCAAAGCTGCGCGGCTGGCGAAATGGAATGTAAATCGGGCGAAGTCACTTCAGGAGATGTACGAACTCGCCTTCAGCCTGGAAGCCCTGGGCAGGTTAGAAGAGGCGCTCGATGTGGCGGCGTATCCCTATGGGAAGTTCACCTATCGAAACGAAGTGTTTTTCCGAGTATTTCTTGGCGGCTGCCTCGCGGAAGCCTGTTACCTCCTCATATCGATGGCGGCGAGCTGAGGCGAACAAGTTCATGGACCCACTTCGAGAGCATCCAATAAACATTCCTCTCACGCTGAACGATGTCGAGGAGCCCCTGAGACAGCGAGGACTGGATGGCAGGTCGTGCCGACACGACTCTCATCGATCGCTTCGCTCGGCCAGTGCACGACCCGGCTGGCAGAATGGGAGGTGAAGTTGCCCAATACGTACTGGTACCCGGTCGAGAGGCTTCGGGCGCTGCGGGCCTTGGCGCTGGAAAAGCTAAGAGGAGTCCTCTGATTAAATAAGAAACTCGGTCGGTGGTCCTCCTGCCTGCCTCCTGCCTGCCTCCTGCCGCCTGCCTCCTGCCGCCTGCCTCCTGCCCCCCTAGCCCCCTCCCTAGTGTCCGCCATCCGTTAGAGGCTGCTATAATAAATCCCAATGGGTGAGGTGAAAAACGGCAGTCCCGGTAAGAAGATCATCCTACTAAGACCCCGCGGCTTTTGCGCGGGCGTCGTAAGGGCGATCGATGTCGTCAAAATCGTCCTAAACCTCTATGGCGCGCCGGTTTACGTGCGCAAAGAGATTGTACATAACCGCCACGTCGTGGATGAACTTCGCCAGGCCGGCGCCATCTTCGTCGACGAGCTAAGTGAAGTGCCCGAAGGCGCGCGGGTGATCTTCAGCGCCCATGGCGTTTCCCCGGCCGTACGCGACGAGGCAAAACAGCGCAATTTGCAGGTGATCGACGCCACTTGCCCGCTGGTCACCAAAGTCCATCTCGAAGCGGTCCGCTTCGCCCGTCAGGATTATACGATCATTTTGATCGGACATTCCGGCCATGATGAAGTGATTGGTACGCTGGGAGAAGCCCCAGAATCCACCATGCTGGTTTCATCCGTCGCGGATGTCGACAAGCTGGAGGTGAAGGACCCCGAGAAGATGTCCTATCTCACGCAAACCACCCTGAGTCTCGATGAAACCAAGGACATCGTTGCCCGCCTGCAGGAGCGTTTCCCCGCCATCAAGGGACCGAAAACCCAAGATATTTGCTACGCCACCGAGAATCGCCAACTTGGGGTGAAAGCCGTAGTACCTCTCACGGACGTACTACTGGTGGTAGGGTCACAAAACAGCTCGAATTCGCGCCGTCTGGTGGAAGTCTGTGAGAATGAAGGCGTACCGGCTTATCTTGTGGATGACAGCCGGGAGGTGAACCCTTCGTGGTTGGAAGGCATCCAAACAGTAGCCGTTACAGCCGGGGCATCCGCCCCAGAAAACCTGGTGCAGGAATTGATCCAGTCGCTCGAGACGCAATTTGGCTTCGATTTTATGGAAGAGATGGAACTAAAAGAAGAAGACGTTCGATTCCATCTGCCTTCTGACCTGGAACGCTCCGCCTTGAAACTGACCACCATAGCCACCATATGATGCCGCAGCTTCAGGTTGCCGATTCGTTGCTGGCAGGAACGTCCAAAGCGGCCGCGCGCACGGTCGACTATTTCCTACGTACGCAGCACCAGCCCGGCTATTGGATGGGCGAGCTTACCGCCGACACCACTCTCGAAGCGGATTACATCCTGTTGCAGCTTTGGCTCCATCCGCCGGTCAATGGCGTATGGGATCCTCCAACGCGGCCCAGGATCAACCGGGCAGCAGCTTCCATTCTGGCGCGGCAATTGCCTGATGGTGGCTTCAATATCTACCCGCAAGGTCCGGCGGATTTGAACGCCACCATCAAGGCCTACTTCTCACTCAAACTCGCCGGAGTGGCTTATGACGATCCGCATCTGACAAGTGCAAGGGAACGAATCCTGGCGCTCGGCGGGATTCAATCGGCTAACAGTTACGTCAAAGTTAACCTCAGCCTGTTCGATCTCTATCCGCGCGAGGATTGCCCCTCCATTCCGCCGGAGATCATGCTGCTCGGCAGGTTCATCTACCAGATGTCCTCCTGGACCCGGGCCATAGTGATCCCGCTGTCGATCGTGCATTCCATGAATCCCAAGCGGCCGGTCCCGGAAGGATTCAACCTGAAGGAGCTGTTCCTGGCCGGCGGGCATCCGGAATTTCCACGCAGCCGCGAGAGCTTCACCTGGCGCAATGTGTTTTTGCGGATCGACAGAATGCTGAAGCTTCTGGAGAATCACGGCTCGAAGGCCGTGCGCCGGCATGCGATTCACAAAGCCGAGCAATGGATCTTGGAACGCAGCCGTTATACCGACGGCTTGGGCGCCATCTATCCACCCATGATGTACGTCATCATGGCGCTCGATCTGCTAGGCTACGCGCCGGATCATCCGGATCGCGTGGAAGCGCAAAAGCAGTTCGACGGTCTAATGGTGGAAGATGGCCGGCGCTTCTTTTTCCAGCCCTGCTTCTCTGTGGTTTGGGATTCCGGAATCGCGGCTTATGCACTGGGCGAATCACCCGAGCCTCCTGAGAACGCGCTGCGCAAGTGTGCCGACTGGCTTCTCACCAAGGAAGTGCGGCGCAAGGGTGATTGGTCGGTAAAACGCCCGAAGACGCAACCCTCCGGCTGGTATTTCGAATTCGCCAACGAGTTTTATCCGGATATCGATGACACCGCGCAAGTGTTGCTGGGCTTGAGCCGCTCCCACGCGTCACGTCCGGCCGAGCAGCAGGCGTGCGAGCGCCGGGCCATCCAATGGCTCCTCGACATGCAATCCAAGGACGGCGGTTGGGCAGCGTTTGATGTCGACAACAACTGGCGCCCTCTCAGCTTTGTTCCCTTCGCCGATCACAACGCAATGCTCGATCCCACTTGCCCGGATATCACGGGCCGTGTGCTCGAGGCTTTGTGCGCTTATGGGCTCGACCAGTCTCATCCAGCGGTTCGGCGCGGCATCGAGTATCTGGTGCGTACGCAGGAAGAAGACGGAAGCTGGTACGGCCGCTGGGGTGTGGATTACGTATACGGGACATTCCTGGCGTTGCGGGGGCTACAAGCGGCCGGGGTCAGCGACCGCGAAGCTTACATCCAACGGGCGCTCGAATGGGTGCGCGCCATCCAGAATTTCGATGGCGGCTGGGGCGAAAGCTGTGAGAGTTACAACCAAGGAACCTACGTCGCGGCTCCTAGCACGCCTTCCCAAACCGCGTGGGCCGTGCTGGCATTGCTGGCAGGCGGCGACACCACCAGCACCAGCCTGCTGGACGGCATGGATTACCTGGTCCGTACGCAGAAAAGCGACGGAACTTGGGACGAACAACTGGCCACCGGCACCGGATTCCCGCAGGTTTTCTACCTGTGCTACCACTTGTACCGGAATTCCTTCCCGTTGCTGGCCCTTAATACCTTCCTGAGAACAAAAGATCCTGGCCTCAGAACAAAAGAACCTGGCCTCCGAATAAAATCTGGCTCCCGAGGACAAGACTAAATGAGATTTCCCCTTTCGATGACGGCGGGCATGGCGAGCTATATCGCCCGCAACAAGTTCCGCCCGAATCCGGAGTGGCAGAAGACTGTGGTGACGGCCCCGGACGCGTCCAACCCGTTCCGGATTGTCTACACCCATACCGGCGCCGACCGCAAGCCGCACCCGATGATCAACAAGCGGTTTCCACTGGTGCTGATGCTGGAGCCGCTGCATACCTGCAACCTGACCTGCACTGGGTGCGGGCGCATAAGGGAATACGAGTCCACCATCACACAGAAGCTGTCGCTCCAGCAGTGCCTGGATGCGGTTCACGAATGCGGCGCGCCCATTGTTTCCATCTGCGGTGGCGAGCCGATGCTGTACCCCGAGCTCGGGCCGCTGACTGCGAAACTGATTGAGGAGAACAAGACCATTTATCTGTGCACCAATGGGATGTTCATCCAGAAGCGTCTGAAAGAATTCAAACCCGCTGACAAATTCTTCTTTAACGTGCACCTGGACGGCATGGAGAAGAACCACGACATCGCTGTGGAGCGCGAGGGCGTCTTCCGCGAAGCCATCCAGGGGGTCAAAGCTGCCAAGCAGGCCGGCTTCCGGGTTTGCACCAACACCACCGTCTACAAAGAGACGGACATGAACGAGATTGAGGAGATGTTTGAGTATCTGGCGCAGTTCAAGGTGGACGGCCACACCATTTCACCGGCCTACGGTTACTCATCGGTGAACGATCGCGAGATTTTCATGACTCGCGACGATATCCACGAAAAGTTCAAAACCATCGACAAGCTGGCCGACCGGTTCCCATTATTCAGCACGCCCACCTATCTCGAATTCCTGCAAGGCAAGCGCGACTATCCCTGCACAGCCTGGGGCAATCCTACATATAACGTGAAGGGCTGGAAAGGCCCGTGTTATCTGATCACGGACGGTCATTACAAGACGTTTGAAGAGCTGATGAACAAAACCCAGTGGGAAAACTACGGAGCGGGTAACGATCCGAGATGTGACCATTGCATGGTGCATTGCGGTTTCGAGCCCTCGGCGGCGCTCGGAATCAATTCGAAACTTGGCGATACGTTCAAGCTGATGACTTGGGCGTTTCGATAGAATTTGAATTAAGTGAAGCCAACTCTGGTTACCGGGGCGACCGGTTTCATCGGGTGGCATGTAGCCCGAAAGTTGCTCACGCGCGGGCACACCGTGCGGGCTTTGGTTCGGCCCACGAGTAAAGTCCGCGAATTAGACTTGGAAGTCGTAAGTGGAGATTTGCGCGACTCCGGATCTTTGGAGCGCGCTGTGACGGGATGCGGGCTGGTGTTTCACATCGCAGCCGATTACCGGCTGTGGGCCAAGGATCCGGCTGAGCTTTACCGCTCGAATGTCGAGGGTACGCGAAATCTGTTGACCGCGGCGCGCAAAGCCGGAGTGGACCGGGTCGTATATACCAGCACCGTGGGCTGCATCGGGATCCGCAAGGATCAGCCGGGCAGCGAAGACGTGGAGGTGCGTCTCGAACAAATGACCGGGGCCTATAAGCGGTCCAAATTTCAGGCTGAGCAGGTGGCCATCGAATTCGCCACTTCAGGATTTCCGGTGGTCATCGTAAATCCGACCGCGCCCATGGGCGATCACGACTTTAAACCCACGCCGACCGGCAAGATCGTGGTGGACTATTTGAAAGGCGCCATGCCGGCATTTGTGGATACAGGTCTGAACGTAGTGGATGTAGAGGACACCGCCGAGGGTCATCTGCTGGCAGCCGAGCGCGGCCAGCCGGGCCAGCGCTACATATTGGGTTGCGAGAATCTAACGCTGGAGCAGATCCTGGAACGCTTGGCGCGCATCAGTGATGGAAAAGTCCCGCGCTGGCGAATACCGTACCCTGTCGCCTACGCGGCCGGCCTTGCAAGTACCGGTTGGGCCAATCTGACGGGGCAGGAGCCGCGTGCGCCGCTGGATGCGGTAAAGATGGCCAAAGTGAAAATGTTCGTTTCGTCCGACAAGGCGAAGCGCGAATTGGGATTCAACCCGGGCCCGGTGGACGGCGCACTCAAACGCGCCGTCGATTGGTTTCGCGCAAATGGTTACGTTTAATTGTTGGCATTCGTGGCGGCGGAGGCTCGCGAGTTCTCGGGCCTCCTGCGTCATGCGGAGAGAGTAGTCAAGCTGAACTGGCCGCTCGATTTCGCCAGGAAAATCTGGCTGAACGGCAGGGCGGCGTTGTTAGTAGCCAACGGCCCAGGTCCGAAGCTGGCGGGCGAGGCGGTAGAAATTGCGAAAGGACGCGAGAGGTTGACTGGTTTGGTAAGCACAGGCTTTTGCGGCGCATTAGATCCAGCGCTAAAGCTGTCCGACATCTTTGTAGCCACAGAAATACTCACCCACCACACACCCAGCGACACCATACCGAACCGCGACCGTGAGGGAGTCGGTGCCTTTAGCACTGCTAACCCCAACCCCCACAAATCCGGCACTCTCCTCTCCATCGACCGCGTCGTCGTCACCGCCGCCGAAAAATCCCAACTCCGCAAAACCGGCGCCGCCGCAATCGAAATGGAAGCCGCCGCGGTAGCGGCGAAAGCCAAAGAATATAACCTACCCTTCTACTCGATCCGCGTAGTCACCGACACAGCAGACGAAAACATGCCTCTGGATTTCAACGCCATGCGCGATTCCAGTGGCCGCTTCAGCCGATCCAAAATCGTAGCTGCGGCTTTCCGCAGCCCAACGGTATTTCCGAAGCTCATAAAGCTGAACAAAACATGTAAAAACGCCTCCCAGGCGCTAGGGGACTTCATTGCCGATACTCGATTCTGAACTCATCGCCGCCCCAACTACGATGAACGCAGCGGTCTACACCGGCGATAGCAAGATCTCTGTAGAAGCCATCCCGACCCCCACCATCGGCCCAGGTGAGCTGCTGATCCGCGTGGAAAGCTGCGGCATCTGCCACACCGATCTCAAGAAAATTGAACACAACCTGCTCGCCCCGCCACGTATTTTCGGGCACGAGACAGCCGGAGTAGTCGCAGCGGTAGGCGCGGGCGTCCGCAATTTCACCGCGGGCGACCGCGTGATCGTCTTTCACCACATTCCCTGCATGGAATGCTTCTACTGTCGTCACAAACTGTACGCCCAGTGCCCAGTCTATAAAAAGGTCGGCGTGACGGCCGGATATGAGCCAGCTGGCGGCGGATTCTCTCAGTACGTTCGCATCATGGATTGGATCGTCCGCCGCGGAGTGGAAAAGATCCCGGACGGCGTTTCCTTTGACCGCGCCAGTTTCGTCGAGCCACTTAATACCTGTCTCAAAGGTGTGGTCCAACTTGATCCGAAACCCGAAGATGTAGTGGTAGTACTGGGCCAGGGACCAATCGGTTTGCTTTTCACCATGCTAGTGAAGCGCTACGGCGCTACGTTGCTCGCGACCGATACCATGCCTTTCCGCCGCGAGCTGTCGGTTCGCCTCGGGGCCGCAGGCGCCTTTGATCCACACGAGCCGGCCCTGGTAGACCGTATTATGGAAATGACGGGCGGCCGCGGCGCTGATAGCGTGATCATCGCGGCCTCCGCTCCCGGCATCGTGGAGCAGGCCGTACGTTATTCCCGTCCAGGAAGCCGTATTCTTTTGTTCGCACAAACGTCACACCATGAGCGTATTGAAGTGTCAGGAGCCGATGTTTGCGTGGGTGAACGCGTGATCTTCGGCTCGTATAGCGCCTCAGTGGATCTTCAGCAGGAATCTGCCGACCTTGTGTTTAGCGGTCTGTTACCTGTTGAAGACCTGATCTCGCACCGCTTTGCTTTGAATGAGATACGAGCCGGAATCGACCTCGCGTTGCATCCGGAGCCTAAATCGTTGAAAATTATAGTTCAACCTCAGAGGTGGTCTTAGTGAACACACAGATGATTGCCGCCGTCCTCTACGGCAAGGAAAACTTGCAAATAGAGGAGGTATCAGTACCGAAGATTTCCAACGGCGATGTGCTGGTCCGCGTGCAGGCTGCCCTGACGTGCGGTACCGACGTGAAGGTGTTCCGCCGCGGTTACCACGCTCGCATGATCGTCCCACCGGCGTTGTTCGGTCACGAACTGGCGGGGGATATTGTCGCCATGGGGCCGGATGTCAAAGGCTTCCGAATCGGTCAACGAGTGGTGGCGGCCAATTCGGCGCCTTGTCTCGAATGCTTCTATTGCAAGCGCGGTAACGAAAATCTCTGCGACGATCTGCTGTTCAACAACGGTGCTTACGCTGAGTACATTCGCATTCCCTCTAGGATTGTCGAACGCAACATGTACGAGATTCCCAGCCACGTGAGCTATCAGGACGCGGCGTTGATAGAACCGCTGGCTTGCGTGCTGCGCGGCTTGGATGAGACTTCCATCGCCAAGGGAGACAACGTAGCCGTAATAGGACTCGGTCCAATCGGCCTGATGTTTGTCCGGCTGGCCAAAGCCTACGGCGCGAGAGTGATCGCCATTGGGCGCCGCAAAGCGCAACTGACCCGGGCGGCGCACATGGGCGCGGACGAACTGCTGATTTCAGGCGAAACGGACGAGACCGTGCAGCAAGTTCGGGATTTGACGGAAGGACGTGGCGCCGACATCGCCATTGAAGCCGTGGGGCATCCGGATGCCTGGCAGACGGCTGTGCGGCTGCTTCGCAGAGGTGGAACGGTGAATTTCTTCGGCGGTTGCCCCAACGACAGCCACATCAACATGGACACCTCGTTGTTGCACTATTCCGAAATCACTTGTAAGGCGAGTTTCCACCACACGCCGGCCCACATTCGGAAGGCGCTCGAGTTCGTAAGCCGCCAAGTGATCACGGCGCGCGATTTTGTGAACCGCGTTGAGCCGCTCACCAATCTGCTGGAAGTGATGCGCCATCTGATGAGCCACAACGGTCACATGAAGACCGCCATCATACCGTAGTGTCGCAGCTCGCCCCCAAGGAGTTTGTAAACTCGCCGGAGGCGCTGAGCGACAACTACACAGTACCCGCCGCCGAAGACTACACGCGCTGGCTCGCCACGCATCACTACGAGAATTTCCACGTCGTCTCCTTCCTACTGCCCAAACGCCTGCACCAGGACTTCTATAACGTCTATGCGTTCTGCCGCTGGGCCGACGACCTGGGCGATGAAATTGGCGACCGCGCCGAGAGCCTCCGCCTGCTGGCCTGGTGGCGCGCCGAACTCGAAGCCATGTATCAAGGCCGGGTACATCATCCCGTGTTTGTGGCCTTAGAAGGCACCGCCCGTAAGTACAATTTGCCGATCCAGCTCTTCTCCGATCTGATCAGCGCCTTCGAGCAGGATCAACGCGTCGCGCGCTACCAGAATTGGGATGAGCTGTTCGCCTATTGCCGCTGCTCAGCGAATCCGGTAGGCCGTCTGGTCCTGCGTCTCTGCGGATATGATGACCCCGAACGCGATCGTTTATCGGACGCCACCTGCACCGCCCTCCAGCTAGCCAACTTCTGGCAGGACGTCACCGTAGATTTCGAAAAAGACCGCGTCTACCTCCCGCTGGATCTATTCCAGAAGTACGGCTACACAGTGGAAGATCTGGCCGCCCGCCGCTTCAACCCAGCTTTTCAATCCGCAATGCGCGAAGCAGTAGAAGTGGCCCACAACCTTTTCCTGGAAGGCCTGCCTCTTATCAAAATGGTCAACCGCCGCTTAGCGCTAGACCTGGAACTATTCAGCCGCGGCGGCATGCGCGTGCTAAAAAAGATCGAACAACAAAACTACAACGTCCTAGCAGCCCGGCCCAAGGTCTCCAAAGCCGACAGAATCGGACTCGTGGCGCACGCACTCCTGCGTGCCGCGTTCACACTCGTGTGAACGCATGTTAAATCTGGATGCCTCCTACCTTTTCTGCCGCCGCATAGCCCGCACCCGCGCCAGAAATTTCTACTACTCCTTCCTTCTTCTCTCGGGCGAACAAAAAGACGCGATGTGCGCCATCTACGCCTTCATGCGTTATTGCGACGACATCAGCGAAGGCGAAGCCGCGTCAAGCGAAGCAATAAACCAATGGCGAAAAGATTTGGACCGCGCCCTAACCGGCGACTATCCGGCCAATCCCCTCTGGCCCGCCTTCCACGACACAGTGAAGCGCTACAACATCCCCCACAAATATTTCCACGAAATGATCGACGGCGTCAGCCAGGATCTCGAGCCGCGCGCAATCCAAACCTTCGACGAACTCTACCGCTATTGTTACCAAGTAGCGAGCGTAGTAGGCCTCACCATAATCCACATCTTCGGATTCGACAACCCAGAAGCCCTAGCGCTGGCCGAAAAATGCGGCATCGCGTTTCAGCTAACCAACATCCTGCGCGACATCCGCGAGGACCGCGAAAACCACCGCATCTACATCCCAGCCGAAGACATCCAGCGTTTCAGCGCGAATCTAGCTAAGTACGATGCAAACTTCATAGACCTGCTACGCTTCGAAGCCGCCCGCGCGAAATCCTATTACGAAGAATCCCGTCCCCTAATCGACTTAGTCCACAAAAACAGCCGCCGCTCCCTCTGGGCCCTGATCGAGATCTACCGCCGCCTACTCTCACGCCTCGAGCGATCCAACTTCGACGTACTCAACCAGCGCATCCGCGTCCCAACCTGGGAAAAGCTAAGCATCCTAGCAAGCGCACTTCTTAGCCACGGATAAACACGGATNNTGTCCATCCGTGTGCATCCGCGGCCTAATCTAACTCCTCCAAATTGACGATAAGCCTCTTAGGCACGCACGCGCCCACATGATCATCTCGCGCACCCCCTTGAGAATCTCCATCGGCGGCGGCGGCACCGACCTGCCGTCCTATTACCGCAACCACGGAGGGTTCGTCATTGCGGCCGCCATCAACAAACACATCTACGTTGGCATCAACGAGACTTTCGGCGGCGGTTATTTCCTGAAATATTCTTCGCTCGAGCACGCGGTTTCGATCGACGAAATTCGGCACTCGCTCATCCGCGAGGTGCTGCGTCTCCACGAAGTGCCGGCGCCCATCGAAATCGTCAGCATGGCCGATATCCCGGCCGGCACCGGCCTTGGATCGAGCGGCGCATTCACCGTCGGCCTCCTGCGCGCGGTGCATGCTTTGAAGCGCAAATATGTGGACCCGGCAGTGGTGGCGGAGGAAGCCTGCAAAATCGAAATCGATACTCTGCAGGAACCCGTCGGCAAGCAGGATCAATACATCGCCGCCTACGGAGGCCTGGCCTGCTTCGAGTTTCTCCAAGATGGCGAGGTAAAGGTCAACCCGCTGAACATCAGCAACGGAACCTTGTACGATCTCGAAGAGCATCTGCTGATGTTCTTCACCGGCTATTCGCGTAATGCCTCCGTGGTGCTGGACGATCAGAAAACGCGCTCGGAAATGGGCGACGCGGCCATGCTCGAGAACCTGCACTACATCAAACAGCTTGGCCAATGCATCAAGCTGGCGCTCGAGGCCGGCAACGTCCGCCGTTTTGGAGAGCTGATGCATGAGCATTGGCTGCACAAAAAAGAACGGTCGCCCGGAACCTCGAACGAGAAAATCAATCGCTGGTACGATGTCGGTCGCGAGAACGGCGCGGTAGGCGGAAAACTGGTGGGCGCGGGCGGCGGCGGGTTCCTGCTGTTCTATGCCGAAGACCGCGACGCGTTGCGGGCCGCGATGCAGCGGGAAGGGCTCCGGGAAGTTCGCTTCGCCTTCGATCATGAAGGCTCCAAGCTCCTGGCCCGGGATTAACTATGCTACCGAACCGCGACCGTCAGAAGACGCCCCGTAGCGCACGCATTCCTGCGTGCCGCGTTCACACTCCTGTGAACGCCCTGGTATCCGGTCGCCGTTGGATCGGCGTCTTCAAGGGAGTCGGTGTATTTAAGGGCATTCCATGCAGTGCGTGATACTGGCGGGCGGTTTGGGAACGCGCATGCGTCCACTGACCGATACCTGTCCCAAAACGTTATTGCCCGTGCGTGGACGGCCCTTCGCTCATCACCAACTCCACTGGCTGGCAGCGCAAGGCGTCAGCGAAGTGGTCTATTGCATCGGCCACCGTGGAGATTTGATTCGCCGCTACTGGGCCATGGAACCGTGCCCGGTTCGATCCATCCGTTGGGTGGACGAAGGCGAGCGGTTGCGCGGCACTGGCGGGGCGTTGCGGCTGGCGTTCGAACACAGCGTGTTGGATGAATCGTTCCTGGTGATCTACGGCGATTCGTTTTTGCCCGTCAGGTTCGCTCCAGTCTGGCAGGCTTTTGAAGCCAGCCATCTGCCCGCGTTGATGACCGTGCTTCGGAACGAAGGCCGCTGGGATTCGAGCAACGTTATCTACAAAGACGGGCGCGTGGTTTTATACGACAAAAATCAAGCGCCCGGTATGAGCTACATCGATTACGGCCTGCTAGCCTTCACGCGTCAGCCTTTCGCCGGCGCACCCTCCGAAGTTTTTGATCTCGCGGCGCTCCTGCACCAGCTCAGTCTCGACAGCCAGTTGGCAGGTTACGAGGTGACCGAGCGCTTCTATGAAGTCGGCTCAGCGGCAGGCTTACTGGAATTGGACCGCTATCTGGCCGATCACGAACCCGTTCGAGTATGACCGCCGCGCCGCCCACCCACCACGCCGCCTCCGTACCGAACCGCGACCGTAAGGGAGTCGGTGCCTGGATCGAAAACTACCAAATTCCGGCCTGCGCCGTGGTCTTCCTCCTCACCATCGCAATCCGCGTCGCCCTGCTCCCCTGGATGCACATCCCCCAGCCAGCCGTTCACGACGAATTCAGTTACCTGCTAGCCTCCGACACCTACGCATCGGGACGCCTCACGAACCCTCCGCACCCATTCTGGGAGCACTTCGAAACTTTTCACGTCATCCAGCAGCCCACCTACGCGTCCAAGTACCCGCCGCTTCCAGGCCTGGTGTTGGCGTTCGGGCAGAAATTCTTCGGCCAGCCATGGGTCGGAGTCTTAATCAGCACGGCTCTAATGTGCGCGGCATTTTGTTGGATGCTGCAAGGCTGGACCTCGCCGTCGCTCGCGCTGTTAGGCGCGCTGCTAGTGATGCTGCGTCTAGGGATTTTCGATTATTGGATGAACTCCTACTACGGCGGCGCAGTTCCAGCCATCGGCGGAGCCCTGGTGTTCGGTGCAATTGCGCGAATCACCTTTCGCCGCGAATTCAAGCATGGCGCCACGCTGGGCGCAGGCTTGGCGATCCTGCTAACCTCGCGACCCTACGATTTCGTGGTGCTCGGACTAATATCCGCGGCAGTACTTGTCTGGCGGAAAAACCTCCGACCAGCGTTGTTGACTGCAGCAGTCCTCTCCATAGCCGTCGCAGCGATGGCCTACAACAATTACCGCGTCACCGGAAGCGCTCTCACGCTGCCGTATCAGCTTCACGACCAACAATACGCCGTCACCTCGGTGTTCCTCTGGTCCAAAGCGCATGCCGAGCCGGTCTATCATCACGCGGTGATGCGCAAATTTTGGGCCGAGTGGTTCGTAAACAAATCGAAAGCCGCACAGAACGACTTTCTCGGCTCCTTCTTTGCCAGGCTCTCGGACCTCTACAATTTCTTCTTCGGATTCTGGCCGCTATTCATACCACTCCTGATCTGGCCGTACCGGCTCAAAACTCCCAAAGAGCGTCTCACGGCAATCCTGCTAGGCGCATCATTAATCGCAATAGTTGCACCGCTAGCGGGCACCATGCCCCACTACGTGGCCTGCATCGCTTGTCTGCTTTATCTCAGATTCCTGCAAACGCTCACGCGCCTCTGGACCTGGAAACCAGCCGGGATTATTCTCGCCATGGCTGTAGTTGCCCTGTTCCTATTCCACCTCGCCACCCAGGTGCTCGATCTTCGAACCGGAGAAGAAGTCCCCAGGCTAGCCATAGCGCGCGATGCAGTAATCCGAACCCTCCAAAAGGACCCTGGCCCCAAGCTAGTCCTGGTCCGCTATTCCCCCGACCACCTGATCCACGAAGAATGGGTCTCAAATCTAGCCGACATCGACGCCCAGCCCATCGTCTGGGCCCGCGAGATGGGCCCAGACCAAGATCGCCCGCTGATCCAATATTTCGAGAATCGCCAAGCCTGGCTCCTAGAGCCCGACCAATCCCCCCCAAACCTGACACCTTACCGATAACGTGGCGCAGGCGCTTCCGCCCAATGTCACTTAGTTTTCCCAAAACTGGGGATCCAGATGCAATCGTGGGGCAGACCCCCTGGTCTGCGCGGGTCCCCCTGGACCCGCTCCTCGCCAGTGAAATCAGATTCATCCAAACCCAGCAAGCCGACGTGGGCGTCGGCTGCGGACCAGGGGGTCCGCCAAGAATGCAGACTGAGCAGTTTTGGGAAAACTAAGTGGCATTGGGCGCTTTCGCCAGTAAACCTTTTTCAGTAACACCACTCCATCTCGCCAATCTCCCGCACTTACTGTCATTTCCACCGTGCGGCTCCGCTCCGTCTGCCAACCCGTCCCTATAATCAGAACCGAAATCGAACCACTCAAGGAGCATCCAAATGTTTTCCGAAGCACGCCAAACGGCCAACGCGGCCAACGCACATCTCAGCACCGGCCCCAGGACCGCTGAAGGCAAAGCCCGCTCCTCCCAGAACGCTCGCAAGCACGGACTCACTGCCGCCCAGGTCGTCATCGCCGCCGAGGACCGTGAAGAATTCGAGGAATTCCTGCTCGACCTCCAGGCCGAGATCCGTCCCGCCGGCGCCCTACACCAAATCCTGTTCGATGAGCTCGCTGCCTCCGCCTGGAACCTACGACGCATCCGCCGCATGGAAGCGGAAATAACCGCTCAAGCCGCAACCTACGCCGACATCCTCAACAACCCCGACCTGACCGCCAAGCTCGACCGCCTCGCCCGCCACAACACTCGCATCGAGCGCAGCTTCCATCGCTCCCTCCGCGAGATCAAAGCCTTGCAAACAGACGCCGCCCTCACACCCACGCTCCCCGCTCCAATAATGGAGAGAGCCCTTCCTCTCGCCTCAAGAACGCAGATTGCAAAACGAACCCAAGCGCTAGCGCTGGGAGACCGGAAAAATGGCGTCGAAGACTTCTGGTCAGGAGCCGACGCGGAGGCGGCCGCTCTAAAATCCGCCTTCGAGAACCACGCGCCGCCAAAAACACTGGCCGCCGGGGGCCTATAGAAACAAGCTTAAGAGTCCGATTATCAATAGGAAGCGTAGGGCAGGTTGCCAACCTGCGCGCCGATTGCCAATCGGCGCACGCTCAGGTTTAGGAGGACGCACCACAAGTGGCCATTGGCATTTTAGGCGGAGGCTTAGCGGGCATTGCCATCGCCGCGCACCTCGAAGAACAATGCGAGGTCCTGGAAAAGGAAACCCGCGGCGGAGGCCATTGCCAGACCGTCCAGGAGGATGGCTTCACCTACGACGCCGGTGGTCCACACATCATCTTTTCGCGCAATCAGGAGATGGTGGACTACATGGTTTCGCTCCTCGGCGATAACGTCCACCGCGCGCGCCGCAACAACAAAATTTTCTATCGAGGCCGATACGTAAAATATCCGTTCGAAAACGGCCTGTTCGACCTGGAACCCCAAGATCGCTTCGAGTGCCTCTATCACTACATCAAGAACGACTATCCGCCGCCCGAAACCAATTTCAAAGAGTGGCTGTATCACCATTTTGGGAAGGGCTTGGCGGAAAAATACCTGATCCCCTACAACGAAAAAATCTGGAACGTTCCGGCCGAGCAACTAGGCCTGGAATGGGTGGAAGGCCGCGTGCCGAAACCGCCGCTTGAGGATGTGATCAAAGCCGCTGTTGGCGTCGAGACAGAAGGCTACACCCATCAGCTCTATTTCAACTACCCGTTGCATGGCGGCATCGAGTCCCTGCCTCGCGCGCTGGAACAAAAAGTCGCGAACATCACTTCCGATTTCACTGTCGAACGCGTGTGGAAGGAAGCTGGCCATTGGTGTGTCTCGAATGGCCCAATTACTCGCCGTTACGAGAAGCTGGTTTCCACCATCCCCATCCAGGAACTGGCGCATGCGGTGGAAGGTGTTCCGGCCGAGATTGTCGCGGCCGTGGATTCGCTCCGCTATAATTCGCTCATCACGGTAGCTGTCGGATTCGACCACGCGAGACTCCCCGATTACACCGCGATTTACGTGCCCGATCCCGAGGTCCGATTTCACCGCCTGTCGTTCCCCGCGGTGTTCAGCCCGCACAATGCGCCGCACGGCAAGTCGATCGTGGAGGCCGAAATCACCACCAATCCCGGCGACGGCACTCACGAGATGTCGGATGAGCAGATCCTGGCCGACGTGATTGGCGATCTGGAAGGCATGGATCTGGCGCACCCGGGCGAGGTCTGCTACGGCCGCGTGATCCGCACCAAATACGGCTACGTTGTGCAGGACGACAACTACCGGCGCCACCTGAAACAAGCCAAGGCTTATTTCGAACAGATCGGCATACCGCTGTGCGGACGCGTGGCCGAATTCGAGTACATCAATATGGACGTATGCATCGAGCGCGCCCGCAAGCTGGCGGACCGCTTGAACCACGAAGCGGCCGTCGGCGTACAACCCGCGGAGGTCGCTGTATGAAATCGTCCCAGCGGCCCTACTTCGAAATCGCGAATCCCGAGATTCCCAACATCCTCAAAAGCCTGCCGCGCGGGCTATCGGTTTTGGACGTTGGATGCGGCTCAGGCGTGCACGGAGCGGAGCTAAAGCGGGTGCATGGGCACCGCGTGACGGGCGTGGATTTGTCCGAACAATCCATCGCCAAAGCGAAGACGCGCCTCGAGGACGCTTATGTGGCCGACGTCACCCGGCCGGACCTCTATCCCTTTTTTGGCAGTCGCAAATTCGACGTGATCGTCTTTTCGGACATCCTGGAACACCTTTACGACCCCGCAAGTGTCCTCACCAGCCACTACCAACTGCTGGCTCCAGGCGGGCATGTGCTGATCTCGCTCCCCAATATTGCCATCTGGAACGTGCGCCTGTCGGTATTGGCCGGACGGTTCGAGTATCAGGATACCGGCACCCTGGATCGCACGCACATTCGTTTTTTCACGCGCAGCAGCTTCCGCAGGTTTGCGCGGGAATCGGGCCTTGCGATCTCAAAGAGCCGCATCACGCCCGGAATTCTGCGGCCCTTTGTCCCGTTGATCAAGAAAGTTTATGGCCAGACGGGCCGCGCGGACGGGCGTGAGGACTCATCGTCCATTATGGAATCCGGTCCGTACCAGTTTTATTTGAAGTGGTTCTACCCGATCGAGCGGGCTCTCTGTAGCCTTTGGCCGGGACTGCTGGCGTTTCAGTTTGTTATCCTGGCGGAGCCCGCGATCTCGATCTCGCACCAGCTTCAGGCGTTGCAAACCTGCGTAAGCGTCCCGCTGGAAGAGGTTTTGGAAAGGCAACACAAATGATTTCAGTAGCAATGATCACGATGAACGAGGAAAAGGCGGTGGGTAGCGTCATCGCGGACATTCGGGCGGCACTCGAAGGCCGCGATCACGAGATCGTAATTGTGGACAGCAGCCGCGATTCCACTCCGGAAATCGCGGAGGGGTTGGGCGCGCGAGTGATCCGGGAGTTTCCGCCGCAGGGCTACGGCCACGCCATGGCGCGCGTGCTCCGGGAGTGCCGCGGCGATGTGACGGTCACTTTGGACTGCGACGGAACATATCCGGCGGCCGAAATTCCGCGGCTGGCGGACATGGTGCTCTCCGGCGATTGCGATCTGGTGAACGCCTCCAGACTGGAAAAACGCCCGGCGACGATGCCTTTTCCAAATTATCTGGCCAACTGGCTGTTTGCAGTCACCGGCCACATACTGGTGGGCGTAAAATCCACCGACCTCCACTCGGGCATGCGCGCCTACAGCCGCCTGCTGATCGAACGGGTGAAAGTGGATCCCCACGGTCCGGCCTTACCCGTCGATTTGCTCTTGAAACCGGCCCTAATGGGCTTTCGTATCAAGGAAGTCTTCATCCCTTACGGCGAGCGGATCGGCGAAACCACCCTCCACCGCTGGACCTCAACGCTGTGGACCTTCCGCCGCATCTTCCGCCTAGCCTTTACGCACCCAGCCTCGCACTGACCCCAGCCCCTTTTCTGCCGCCTGCCTCCTGCCTTCTGCTTTCTGCTTTCTGCTTTCTGCCTTCTGCCGCCTGAAGTGAACCCCTG
>PMOK01000014.1 GCA_003162425.1 Bryobacterales bacterium
CTGAAATCTAGGGTCCACTATAGCCGACGCATTCGGTCACTTGCTCCCGGGTTAATATGAAGAGAGCTGCACAGTGACGGTCGAGGTGTAAGAGAAAAAACCGAACGCCAAAATTCAGCACATCGGTATCCTGTTGCTGGGCCACGTTCGGAACCAAGAAAGGAGTCCCTGCAGGCTGGATCTCTCGTTTCAGGCTCGTTCTTCGATGAGAATAAGCTTTTGTCGAGCGGTCGATCCGTTTTTCATTTGCAGGCGATATTCCCTTGGGAACCCACCGGCACGCATGTCATATTCAAATCCGCCTGCCAGTTGTGGGTAGGCCAGATACCGGAAGCCCACGTCACAAGTTTGTCGAGCAAAGTCGAGTCTGCGCCGTAATACCTGAGTGGCGCGAGCGAATACGAAAGATCTCCGGTAAAGCTCCCAGGAACCGTCGCTACAAACGTCGATGTTGCCTGGGTGACTGCGAATAACTGAGTCGGCGTGTAGGTCTGCATCTGCGCGAGCCAAAGCGTAACCCAGGTGTTCATATACTGGGCGCGCTGAGCAAACGTAAGGTCGTTGAAGCTGCTCACAGAGCCAGGCCACCGGACAAGGAAATACGGGCTTACGTCGTTGGGATCACCACTCTGCAAAATCTTGACGAGCCACTCCAGCAATATGCCTGCATCACCTGTTGGCTTTCCCGGCACGGTCGATGGGTCCCATGTAAAAGTGTTGATAAGAAAGCCCATCATATAGCCGCGGTCTATAGGCCAAGTTCCCTGAGCGGTGCCGTTGCCGTCGTTCAGGATGAGTTGGGTGTGATACCAGATGAAAGAATCATAAACCCACCCTTCCCTCGTACCGTTCTCTATACCCGGATTCGGGCCGGGGATATTCATGAAGTTCGGAGAGATGATGAAAGGCTGGTTCGTGAACCAGGCGCGATAGCCAACATTCGCGGGGATGAACACGGTCTCCGCGGAGAAGGCATAATTCGCGAGACTTTCAAGACCATACTCCTGATTGATCTCCCACAGCTTTACCATGCCCCACTTTCCGAAGCCGTATATCGACTCCGCGAGGCTTGGGTTTTGCCACAGTGGATTAGTGTTGTCGCCCGTCGGCGCGATTGTCGCAAAAAGCTTCTGTGAAAGTGGGATGCTCAAAAACTCCAGCAAATCGCTCTTGTATTTCGCGTACAGCTCACCATTGCCGGGCTCCAACTCTCTTCGCACTTTTTGATAGCCTGCTTGGAATGGCGCGAATCCCGCACCGAAAGCGTCCAAGGGATTTATCTGGGGAAGCCAGTTATTCCAGTCCAGCAGCTGCAAAGATATGGGAGTTTCGCGCGGGTTCAGGTACGCTGCGGCTCCTAGGTTGCCTGGCGTGGCCATCAGGCTCGCGAGCTCTGCCGTGTCTTCCTCTAGAACCGCGTCCAAGCCAGCGCCGGCGGCCCATTCTTCCACCGGTTTGGAGTCGAGACCTGGCCCCGGTTGATATGGCGGATTCCAAGGCCGCGCTTGAGCTGGCGCGGGAGTGGTGAGTGACCGGATGTAGCTGGCGATCTGATCGCCTTGTAGATCTGTTAGGCCGCTACGGACGGCGCCAACGTGGATAAACTTGTTCGAGTAGTTGAAATATTTCAGGTCCCGGCCATCCTGCGTATGACAGTTATTGCAGTGCGCATTGACCGGGACGCCGGCGTGCACTATTGAGGCCGTCTGAAACAGCTGTTTTCCCTCAGCAATATCGGCTGCGGACGTCAGTGGCGGCTGCCAAGTGGTGGGATCGTCGTCTTGGAAGAGGCTTGCCGGAAGTATCATCGTCCCGTCCGATTCAAGGAAGTTGAACTTCAGCACCCTAAACCCGATTCCTGAAGGCCCATTGAATCGGAAACTCACTGTGTTGTTACCCGCTACAAGTGTGCCGTCGGGTAGATCCAGGGTCATCTTTAGAGTCCCGAAGCCACCCCCGACACCTCCATAAGCCTTCGCCTGATCGAGGAGCGTCACCGTATTGTCGTCGATTGGCACCCACGGACTGTTATTCACTTGAACGCTCGCCTTGTCTGCGTACCTCAAACCATGGATCTGCATCCAGAGTTTGACGCCGGAGAGGTTCGTGCCCGGAGGAATTGGCACTGTGACGGATTCGATTACACCCGGGAGTCCAGCGACTTCGACCGGCAAGGTGATTGGTTGGGGTGGGGCCAGCGTGATCGACGCCTGGGCCGTCTTGCTTGGGTCCGCTGCGCTTGCTGCTATTAGGGTTACATTCTGCGGAGTAGTGATGGTCGCCGGGGCAGTGTAGAGCCCGTTGACGACCGTGCCAATTGCCGGCATCAAAGACCAAGTCACTGCCAAACTCCCGATGCCGTTTATCAAAACATTGAATTGAGTTGACTGCACTGCAGATAGATACGTGGAGGCAGGCGCGATCGTCATGGCCGATGCCGGCCCAAGTGAGATGGAGGCACTGGCGGTTTGACTGGGATCCACAATACTCGCAACCGTAAGTAAAATTGTCTGTGCAGCGCTGATAGTCACTGGGGCCGTGTACACTCCGTTCGTGATGTTACCGACTTGAGGAGCAAGCGTCCACGTCACCGACGAAGCAGACGCGGGCGCGCCGCCGCTGGTCACGTTGAACTGGGTCGATTGGCCGCCAGTAAGAGAAATAGAAGAGGGCGTTAGCGCGATGCCAACCGTCGGTACGAGTGTGATTGTAGCACTGCCCGTCTTGGTTGAGTCCGCCAAACTAGTTACTGTAACCGTTACGGTTTGTTGGCTGCTAATCGTTGCCGGAGCCTGGTAAAGGCCGTTGCCCAAGCTTCCAACACTCGGCGACATGGACCATGTGACATTCGGATTCGTGGTGCCGCTCAGCGAAACGCTGAATTGTTGCGATTGGCTGGGGGTGAGGCTGACGGACGTGGGCGACACAGAGACGGATACTGAGGGAACCAACGTGACTGACGCAGTGGCGATCTTGGTGGGGTCGGCCGCGCTGGCGGCTGCCACCTTGACGGTCTGTTGCAGCGAGATCACTGCCGGTGCGGTATAGACGCCATTCGTCACTGTTCCGACTGCAGGCGACACGCTCCAATTCACAGCGGTATTGCTCGAACCCGTGACAGTAGGCGTGAATGTCACCGATTGTCCGCCCGTGAGTGAAGCACTGGATGGCGTCACTGAAATGGTGACTGCCGGAGCTGGTGGAACCAGTGATATCGTTGCGCTGGCTGTCTTGGCAGGGTCGGCCGCGCTGGTGGCCGTCACGGTCACCGTTTGTGCGGAAGCGATGGTGGCGGGCGCCGTATAAACTCCGCCCGCGATAGTTCCCACCGACGGCGAGATCGACCAGGTGACGCTGCTGTTGCTCGATCCGGTTATTGTGGCTGTTAGCGTGGTGGATTGTCCGCCCGAGAGCGATGCGGTGGAACGCGAAACTTTAATACCCACCGGCGTCAATGATATCGTTGCGCTGGCGCTCTTTGTAGCGTTGGCGGCGCTGGTGGCCTTCACCGTAACGGTTTGCGCGGAGGCAATGGTGGCTGGCGCAGTATAGACTCCGCTGACTATTGTTCCCACCGACGGCGAGTGCGACCAGTTGACGCTGGCGTTACTCGAGCCGCTGACCGTGGCTTTCAGCGTGGTGGATTGTCCACCCGTGAGCGAAGCCGTCGTAGGCGAAACTGTTACGGCCACCGGCGCCAAAGTTACCTTGGCGCTCACAGTCTTGGTGGGATCCGCCGCGCTTGCGGCCGTCACCGTAACCGTTTGCGCTGAAGCGACCGGCGTGGGCGCGGTATAGACTCCGCTGACTAGTTTTCCAACCGACGGCGACATCGACCAGTTCACGCTGGTGTTAC
>PMOK01000148.1 GCA_003162425.1 Bryobacterales bacterium
TCAGGAGTGCGTTTGCGGGGAATTGTTGCCGGCATTGTTGTACCTTCCTATTATTGAACGAACGAGAGATCCGTTTCTCGTTTCTCGTTTCTGGTTTCTCGTTGGCGAACCTGAATGGTCGAGCCATGAACGAGAAACCTAGAAACGAGAATCGAATGGCCTTAACCATGGGAAGATACATCTATGCAGCGGGTTACTCTATCCTCCAAAGGCCAGATCGCAATTCCAAAATCCGTTCGCGATAGGTTGAATTTGGTGGAAGGCACCAAGCTCACGTTGGAGGTACGGGGCCCGGAAATTATACTGTCCAAGGAGCCTGCTTGGCGCAAGCTTCGCGGCTCGGCCGGGCGGGATTTGATGAGCACCTTCGCGAAGTTCAAGAAACGGGAGCGCGAGCGTGAAGACTCGCGTGCTTGATTCCTGGGCGATTCTAGAGTGGATGAGCGGCCGACAACCAGCCACCGCTCGGGTTGGAAAACTCATGGCGGAGGCTGAGACGGGCCAGACACGACTGCTGATGAGCGCCATCAACGTAGGCGAAGTCTACTATTTTTTGATGAAGCATCACAGCCAGGATCCGGCTGAATCCTGGCGGGAATCTTCGCCAACTCTGCCTGCCACCATTGAAGCGCCTACCGCCGAGGAATCTGGAGCGCGGCGTCGCTCAGGGGCCGATTCGCGATCGCCTGCGCGGACGCGTTCGCTGCCGCGTTGGCCCAGAAATACAATTGTCCGCTGGTAACAGGAGACCCGGAATTCCGGCAGGTGGATCAGTTGAGGCTGGATTGGGTTTCGTCGAACCGGCCGCACTAGACGATCAACTTCACCAGCGTCTCCAAGCGTCCACGTATTTCTTTTAGCTCCTCTTCTTTAAGTTTTTCTGCGCAGCCGGCGACGATTCGCTGTCCACGGTTCCCGAGCAGACGGCGGAAGCTCGGATCAGTTGTAGTGGTGGCGATATCGCCCAGAGCGCGCAGCATCCGCAGACTGACCGCGACATCCGTTTTCGAATACATGCGTATCTGCTCGAACGCGGAATCCAGCAGCTTCTCAAAATCAATCCAGGCAATGCATACACGGAAGACGCCGGGCGGGTCATACAGCATGGATTCGGGCGGCTCGTGCGATGCGAAGCGGATGAGGATTCGGCTCAATTGATCCACGCAACTTATGGCTGTGCTGGGATCGTTCACCGCGGGCGAGATGGCCTTCAAGGCGATGTCCACGATTTGCAGGACGCCGAACTCAACATCCTGCTGCAAGGTCCTGGAGGGGCCTAGATCGAATGCTCCGCGAAAGGCCGCGGCTCCTTCCGGAGGCAGCCGGTCTCCCTTGGACACCACGAGCAGCGGGACGCCGGCCGGAACGAAGTGACCCACCCGCCGTAGCACGCGCGCCTTGACGCGGTACAACTTCGCCAAGGCAACCAGCCGCTTGGTGTCGATAAAACGAATGTATCCGGACACATCGTTGAGAACCGGGGTTTCGAAAGTATAGCCGCGTAGCGGGTCGTCCTCGGGCATGCGGCGAAGCCGGTGCGGAGAGGGCATCATTTGATCGATCATGGCGTCCGTCTCGGTGGCGATCTTGTCCACGATCTGGTTAACGCTGATGGCCTGCGAGATATGGTGAATGAAGAAGAGCAGCCAGCATACGCAGGCAAAGGCCAACAACATCGCACCCAGGACCGTGGCGACCGGGGCGAAAGGTTTGGGCAACGAGCGCGCCGCTGGAAGGGCCGCCATGCAATACGAGAAGGTGCCAAGAAAAATACCGAGCGTCCATTGCGTCACGCGGTCCCGAGCAAAGCTGAGGATAATTCGCGGGGAGAACTGCATTGATGCCAGCGTGAGCGTCATCAGCAGGATGGCGAAAACGATGGACACCACGGTCATGATGGAGGCCGCGATGCCAGCCAGAATTACTTGCGCCACTTGCGGATCGGCGTGGGACGGGAACAACGCCTTGGGCACCCAGGCGCTGACGCCGGGCGCTTCCTCCTCCGTCCACGACAGCAACATACCCGCACATCCCAACACCAGTGCGATGATTAACGGCCGAACCAGGAATCCGCCACGCAGGTTGTACATGGCGCGGCGAAACAGCAATGTGAGGCGTTCTTTCATTTGTTGGCTTCAGGCGAAGATTGATCCGGCAGGTTGAAGCGGTAGCCCACCCAGGGCTCGGTCAGGATATATTGCGGTTTCTCCGGATGAGGCTCAATCTTGCGGCGCAACTGTTTGACGAACACTCGCAAGTATTCCACTTGCTCGCCATAATCGGGTCCCCAGACTGCTTGCAACAGCTCGCGATGCGGAATGGCCTTGTTCGGATGCAGGATCAGATATCGAAGCAGTTCGAACTCTTTCGGCGTGAGACGCACTTCCTTTCCTCGAACGATAGCCTTGCGCGTCTGAAAGTCGATCTCGACGTTGTCGATCGTAATCCGTGGCGGTCCGGCTTCCGGCGAAAGCGGCATTCGGCGGAGCGTCGCGCGAATGCGCGCCAATAGCTCGGGCATGCTGAACGGCTTGGTAATGAAATCGTCAGCGCCGGCGTCGAGAGCCTGCACTTTGTCGCGTTCGGCGTTCCGGATGGTCAGCATGATGATGGCCATGTCGGAAGAAGAGCGCACCTGGCGGCAGGTCTCCAGGCCTCCCATGCCGGGAAGGTTCCAATCGAGCAGCGCCAGATCGTAGCGGCTGGCGCGCAGTTTTTCCAGAGCTTCCTCACCGGTGCGGGCGTCTTCCACTTCATAGCCTTCGCCGGTCAAGCTCATTCTCATGACGCGCCGGATTTGCGGCTCGTCGTCCACCACCAGGATTCGTCCAGCGCTCATATGATTCTGTGGGGCGGACCCCCTGGTCCNNCCGACGCCCTCGTCGGCTTGCTCATGGATGTCATTGAAAGGCGCGGACCAGGGGGTCCGCCCCACCATTGCCTGTGGAAGATTCTTCATGCCTTTTCCTTTGTCGAAGATGGAAGCGAGAATTCGAAAATGGATCCTTCCCCCGGTTTGCTATCCACCCATATTTCGCCACCGTGCGCGTGAATAATCTCACGAGCTATTACTAACCCGAGTCCCGCGCCTGGGATCTGATGGCGCGAGGCTTCTGCGCGATAGAATTTTTCGAAAATGCGGGACTGCTCGGCTTCCGGGATGCCTGGTCCATGGTCGGCCACACTGACGACGACGCGGCCCTCCTTCGATTCCGCCGCCAACGCGACCGGAGAGCCTGCCGGAGAGTACTTGAGGGCATTGTCGATGAGCTGCCGCAGCGCGACTTCGATCAGCTCGCCATCCACCCACACCGGCGGCAGGCCGGCCGCGATATTCACCTGGATCTTCCGGTCCTCTACAACTGTTCTAAGTTTGTTCAGGACCGATTCAACAAGTTCCTGCACCGAATGGCTCTCTCTGCGCAGGATCACGCGCCCGGCCTCGATGCGCGCCATTTGGATAGCCTCGGTAACCAGCACGCTCAAACGATCCGTCTCTTCGTCCACGATGGAGAGCAGCTCGCGCTGCTGTTCCGGCCGCAGCGCGTTACTGGAAAGCAGCGCCGTGCTGGCTGCCTTGATGGATGTCAAGGGTGTCTTAAACTCGTGCGCTAACGCGTCCAACAATGTGGATTTCAATTCGTCGCTCTGGCGCGCAGCTTCGGCTTTGCTGGCGGCTTCCTGAACCCGCAGACGTTCCAGTCCGATTGCCACCAGGTTGCTGAGACCCTGGAGGGCGGAGTCCGATAGCTCCACGCCGTGGATTCCTAAGCTTCCGATGGGCCGGGCGCCGAGCCGAACGGAGGTGACCACGCTGTGGGCCGCTGCGTCACGGAAAAGCGTTCCCTCCAAGGCGGCTTGCCGGAGTCTGCCGTCGGAATCGTGGAAATCCTGGGGACCCGCACGGAAAAACTTGTCCGCATCGCGGTCGTAGAGCGCCACAGCATCGGCGGCAAAGCTCTGCGCGATCTGCATCGCAAGCTGCTTCGGCTCCGGGTGCGTCGGCTCAATCAAGAGAATGGACCGGCTCAACGCGTACAGTTTCTCCATCTCCCGTTGCCTGTCCGTGGCTTCCAGAGTGCGTTTCTTGGCCTGTGTCGAAAAATGACTCGCCGTGATGGAGGTTGCCAGAAACGCGATCAACGCCACCCAGTTTTGTGGATCGGCGACCGTAAAAGTTCGGATAGGCGGGAGAAAAAAATAGTTGAAGCACCCCACGGCCACAAACGAACCCACCAGAGCTTCGGTGAGTCCCCACCGGGCGGCGATAAAAAGGATGGCCACCAGATATGCAAAGCCAGTGGTGGTGGCGTTCACTGGAACGATACGAAAACAGATTGTGGTGATAGCGGCAATGATTCCAACCACGATCGCGATGCGAACCGCTAACATTGTCCACCACACTGGGTCCACCACACCGAACCAGCGTAACAAAGGGTGCGCGTGCAAAGTCGTATAGTCTGATATTGCCAATGAACGCGGCGCGTAGCATCGGTCGTAGAGATTTTCTCCTGGCTCTCGCCGGCGGCGGATTCTTCAGCCGAAAACCTGAGCCTCTAAAACCCATTGTGATCAGTGTGAATTTGATGTTCGACCACGGGGCGCACTCAGGGAAGGGTTTGGGAGAGACCGAACTTGCTTTGTTCAATCGCTATCAGGAGAAGACGCGCCGCGAATATGCAACCAGCGGTATCTTCTTCGATGTCAGCGTGACGGAAGGAGCGTATCTCCGGCAGCAAGGTTATTCCCAGATCCCTGAAAAATTTCTCACGTTGAAATCGATCAATCTTTTTGTCACTGACACGCTTGGATACGACATTGATAGGGAACGGACCGGGGGTGGTTCGATAGGGCCGCGTCCGCGAAGGCCCGGATTTGCGCCGGACCCGTTCTATAAAGTCTTTTTGGGCTTGAGGGACGCGAGTGAGAAAGCGCTGGCTCATGAATACGCCCATCACTTCACCCTAGACACGCGGCGGCAACCAACGGTGATGCGGAACTCCTGGGCCGATCTCCGGAATGATTACTGGCTCTGGAGGCAGCGTCACGGCGTTCCGATTGTGCAGTTCCGCGCGTGCGCGAATTCCGAGTGGGCGCGAGTGGCCGCCGGGCCAGCCCCGAGCCCCTAGTCCCGAGCCGCGACCGGCAGGAAGCGCTACCCCGAACGCAGACCTAGCGGCACTCGTGGTATCGCTCCCTGCCGGTCGCGGCTCGGCTACACCCTCGAAAGGCTCCACATTTATGTCGCACACCCTTCGGTATTTTTAGGTCGCACACCCGCTGCCAGCCACCAGTCCACAGCAGGCTGTTACCATAAAAGAAAATGCCTGCCACTCAGGAAGCGGGAATTTTCGACGAATCGGCTCTGGTTGCCAAAGCTCGCGAGGGTGATCTCGCGGCTTTCAATGAGCTGGTAAACAGCTACTCGCGAAAGATCTTTCGGCTAGCGAAACATATCACCCAGAATGAGGAGGACGCGGAAGACGTCCTGCAGGAGACCTTCCTCAAGGCCTTCGAGCACCTGGGCGATTTCCAGGGACAGTCCAAGTTCTATACCTGGATCGTTCGCATCGCGGTGAACGAGTCGTTAATGAAGCTGCGCAAACGCAAGTCGGATCGCAGCGTGCCCTTGGACGAACCGGTGGATACCGGGGAGGATACAGTGGTCCGCGAGATCGCGGTCTGGGATGAAAACCCGGAACAAAAGTACTCCCGCGAGGAATTAGGGCAGATTTTGGACGAGGCGGTCCAGGGACTGCGCCCAGCTTTCCGAACCGTTTTCGTGCTTCGAGACATCGAAGAACTGAGCACGGAAGAGACCGCCGAGGCTCTGGGGATCTCGGTTCCAGCGGTAAAAAGCCGGCTGCTACGAGCGCGGCTGCAGCTTCGTGAGAAGTTGACGCGTTTCTTCAAGCGGAAAGGGGACGACGTTTTTGCTTACATGTAAGGAGTTCCTTCAGGAACTCAATGATTATCTCGATGAGACTGGGGACATCGAGCTGCGCCGCAGGATAGAGTCGCACATCACGCAGTGCCCGAATTGTTTCGTGATTCTGGACACCACCAAAAAAACAATTCAGGTGTATAAGGGCGTGCTGGCGCAAACCCTGCCTCAAGACGTTCAAGCTCGCTTGCTAAAGGCAGTGGAGCGGAAGTGTTCTGAGAAGAAATTGCGCGCGGGTCTCCCCAGCATCCAGCCTTAAGCGCTGGCCAACTCCAGCCCGCCGGCGACTTCAAGGCTGGCGGCGCTGAAGCCATGCCGAGTGAGCGCCTCACGGACCTCATCCACTCGCGCTGAGTAGGCCGGAAATTCCACTGTAACCTGAGCCGGCCGGTGATAGAGTTGAGGATTTACCGGGAAATCCAGGCGCGCTAGCGCTTCCAGCAAATCTTCCAATAATCGAGGTTCAACCACAACCCGCAGTGAGACTAATTCACCTTCCTGGCCGAATAGCGCGGGAGCCGCGTGGCTGGATCGGGTAGTCATAGAGAAAAAACTCCTCTCGAGTGACCCGGTCCCAATAAAAAGCCCCTGGGCGTGTGCCACAGGGGTTTAGTTTCGTGAAGACCGACTCACCTTTAGCACTTTTTATCGTGGTTGCAATTAGCGAGCCCTGCCTTGCAGCAAAGCCTTTAAATCAATCCACGTTGCGACCCCAGAATATCATCGTAGGGATGTGATTGCAATAGATAACTGTGAAGCTTCGTGTTGGCGTTGTAACTTGTTGTGTGCTAATCACTTAATTGGCAGGCAATTTGTTGCAGAGGCGCTCGAACTTCTGGCGTTGTTCGGGCGTGAGCATCTGTACGATCCGGTTTTTTCCGGTGGCGCGCATGTCGTCGATCTGCGCTTCTAAATCCTCGTGGTATTTTACGAAATCATCCAGAATGGTTTTCAGCCGTTCGGATTGTTCGGAAGTAAGGTTGAGTTCTTTCTTCAGCTTGTCGTAGGAGAAAAGCTGAGCGCTGGCATCTTTCCAGTAGGGTGCTGCGTTGCGATGCAATTTGGTGTGGAGACTGGAACGCATGGTGAGAGCGCCCGCCAAGGCTCCGCACAAGAAGATCAGCAGCAACAGAGCCAGGATGCGGGGGTTCTGCCAGGAAGCGCGATCGGCCGCGACCATATCGCTCATTCGTGGTAGGCGGCCAGATTCACCAACACCGCGTCACGCTGCCGTTGCTGCTGAAGGCTGTTCTGATCGGCCACCGGCGACGGCGCACCAGTGAAGACCACGTCGGCCGTGGCCGCTTCCGGCTCAGACCTTTCGGTGGTCACAAAATACGTGCCCATCAGCACTACTAAGACTGCCGATGCCATGGCCAAGCGCCGCCCGAAATTGGGTTGTAGCAATTCCGACCAGATGGAGGAGCGGCCCTCCTGCTCTATTTTGTCCATCACGCGGGAATAAAACCCCGCGCGCGGATCCAGGTCGCCGCCTGGGTGCAGCAATCGCAACATCTCCGCCTGTCCCTGATACAGGCGAAGCTCAGTCGCGCAGTCCTCGCACATTTCGAGATGCCTATGAAACTCTTGCGGAACCTGCCGGGTGGAACCCTTCAGATATTCCTCAAGGTTGTCCCTGATTGGTTGATGCATAGCTTCTTCCCTCAAATAACTGCCAAGTTCAAAACTTACGGATCTGCTTGTCCGCTTTTTTCAACCTACCCTGATTCAAACTCCCTGATTCAAACTACTCTGATACGTTGTATCACACTACACTATCATTTGGCCCGGAACGCGTTTCAACCGCAGCGACGCTTTCACCAGCTTTTGCCGGGCCCGGAACAATTTCACCTTGATGGTGTTCTCGTTCATTCCCGTCATCTGCGCTAACTCCTCCACGGAATGCCCTTCCACTTCCTTGAGCAACAGCAGGCTGCGGTCTTGCGGCGACAGTTTTGCGAGAAGTTTAACTACCAGATCCCGCTGCGCAAGCTGCGTGTCCACCGCCGGCCTCTGGTCAATCGCCGTGTCGGTATTCTGCATCCGTTGCGCGTCTTCCTCTGAGAAATCGCTCTCGTAAACCAGCTTCCGCACCCGCTTCTTGCGCAAATAGTCGTAACACTCGTTTACCGTGATCTTGTAGATCCAGGTCAGCAGGGAACTGCGGAAATCGAAGTTCTTGATCGAGAAATAAATCTTCGAGAACACCTGTTGAGCGATGTCTTCGGCGTCGTTATGATTGCGTAGAATTCCGAAGATGATGGAGAAGACTTTGGCTTGATACCGCTCCACGATCTCGCGAAAAGCGAGCTCGTCCCTGGCTTGGACGCGGCGGACCAGCGCAGCTTCTTCAGTATTCCGGTGGTCCACTCTGCTCTTGACCCGTGGCTCGGTTGCCGAAACCGGAAAGGGGAGTACATCCGCCAAACCCTGCATACATCCTGGAAGACGTACCCCAACCGTCTGCGGTTGCAATCGGTTGGCAGCGAATTTGGGTCCTCCTGGCGGGTTGCCGCATCCTAAGGGGGAGTTTAGCATCGAACTAGTAGGCTGGGCGATGATAGCCTTGGGGCTTGCCAGCCGGTGGCCTTCGAGTGATAATGAAATTTCGGGGAAAGTTCCTACAGGAGAGGATTTTAACGCTATGGTGCAATTGACTGAGACCGCCGTAACGAAAGTTAGGGAGATCCTAGACACGCAGGATCCTAAGCCGAGCGGGCTGCGGATCGCTGTGGTAGGCGGTGGTTGTTCCGGATTTAGCTATTCGATGGCCTTCGAGAATACGCCGAATATGCTTGATAAGACATATACTTTCGATGGGCTCAAGGTCTTCATTGATCAAGCCAGTCTGTTGTATTTGGACGGAGTTCAAGTGGACTACGTCGAGAGCATGGAAGGCTCCGGCTTCAAGTTCAACAACCCCAACGTGAAAAACACCTGCGGGTGCGGCAGTTCCTTCAGCGTCTAACCGCCTACGAAAATCGAAACAACAGGGCGTCGTGAGGATGGTTCCTCCGGCGCTCTTTTCGTGTCCAGAGCGTCGCCGAAAGATTAAAGTATATTCATGGACCTCGACACTCTCCTGACCGAACAGGTCAATCCCGGATCTCGTGACATTGATGCACGTCCGATGGCCGAGATTCTGCGGATCATGAATGAAGAGGATCGGAAGGTAGCATCCGCAGTATCTGATGAAATTCCCCGGATTGCGCAGGCAGTTGACCGCATCGTCAAGGCTATGCGGACCGGCGGGCGGCTGTTCTACATAGGAGCGGGTACCAGCGGCCGGCTGGGAGTGCTGGACGCTGCGGAGTGCCCACCTACTTTTAATGTGTCGCCGGAACTGGTGCAGGGGATCATGGCCGGAGGTGATGCGGCGCTTGCTAAATCCACCGAGGCGAGCGAGGACGATCCCGACGCGGGAAAACACGATCTTGAGCACCGGGGATTCACGGTCCAGGACGCGCTGGTAGGCATTGCTGCGAGCGGCCGAACGCCGTACGTGCTAGGCGCGGTGGCGATGGCGCGCGCTCTCGGGGCGCTGACGATAGGAATCAGTTGTACGCCGGATTCGGAGCTTTCGCGCGCGGTAGAGATCGCCATTACGCCGCTGTGCGGTCCTGAAGTGATTGCTGGTTCTACGCGCCTCAAGGCCGGCACTGCCACCAAGCTGGTGCTCAATATGATCAGCACGGCTGTGATGATCCGGTTGGGTCACGTTTACGGGAATCTGATGGTGAACGTCGTGCCTCGAAACAGTAAGCTGGAGGATCGGGCGCGGCGCATTATCGCCGAATCGGCATCTGTGAGTAATGAGCGCGCGGGCGATTTATTGAAGCAGGCGGACGGTAACGTCAAGACGGCGATCGTGATGGCGAGGCTGGCTATCGATCGGGCGGGAGCAGAGGCGAAGCTGGCGGAGGCGGGCGGGCGCATTGGGGAGGCTTTGAACAGATAGCATGGACAAGTTCCGGATTCACGGCGGAACGCCACTCGAAGGGCGCATCGCGATCAGCGGAGCGAAGAATTCCGCTCTGCCCGCGCTGGCCGCGTGCCTGCTTACCGAGGAGCCCGTAACGCTGGATCGGATTCCGCCGGTCCGTGACATCCGCACGATGATACAGTTGCTGGAGCACACTGGCGCGCGATTGGATGTGGATGGCGAGCTGGTGACCGTCCGGGCCGAAAGGCTGGAGCGCCCGGAAGCGCCCTATGACCTGGTGAAAACCATGCGCGCTTCGAGCCTCGTGCTTGGACCGCTGGTGGCGCGGACGGGTAAGGCTCGTGTTTCCATGCCGGGCGGTTGCGCCATCGGAGCGCGGCCCATCAACCTGCACGTTTCGGCGCTGGAGCAACTGGGCGCCGAGATCCGCCAGTCGCATGGTTATGTGGAGGCAGCGGCGCCGCAGGGCCTGAAGGGTGGGCTGGTGCAGTTTGACCGCATCACCGTCACCGGGACCGAAGATGTTTTGATGGCGGCTGTTCTGGCTCACGGCGAAACGGTGATCGGAAATGCCGCGCGGGAACCGGAAGTTCAGGACCTCGCGGAGTTGCTGAACAAAATGGGCGCGCGCATCGAAGGGGCGGGAACTTCGACCATTCGCGTTCAAGGCGTGGACCTGCTCCACGGTGCAGAACACACTATTATTGCCGATCGCATTGAAGCGGGCACCTTTCTGATAGCTGGAGCGATGACCCGCGGCGATCTCGTGATCGAGAATTGTGTTCCCGAGCACCTGGACGCGCTGGCCGGCAAGCTCCGGCAAGCCGGGGCCGAAGTTTCACTCGTAGATTCGAGTGCGCTACGAGTCCGCGCCTCATCCAGGCTCCGCGCCACCGATATCACTACCGAAGAATACCCGGGCTTTGCTACCGATTTGCAGGCCCAGTATATGGCCATGATGACGTTGGCGGAGGGCATCTCGTTCGTCACAGAAACAATTTTCGAGAACCGGTTCATGCACACGCAGGAACTGGGGCGTATGGGCGCGAATATCCGGGTGGAAGGGCGGCAGGCCATTGTCGCCGGAGTGGCCGAGTTGACGGGCGCGCAAGTGATTGCCTCCGATCTGCGCGCCAGCGCGTCGCTGGTTCTGGCCGGTCTGGTAGCGCGCGGTGAAACGGTAGTGGATCGCGTATATCACATTGACCGCGGTTATGAGAGAATCGAAGAAAAATTGGCGCGCGTGGGCGCGCGGATTGAGCGGGAGAGTTGAGCATGAGCGCACCGAAAGCACACAATCCGGGGTTTCTGGCCTTGGTGAATGACGCCAAATCGCGGATCCGCGAGGTTGACGTTGAGCAGTACAAGCGGATGGTCTCGGCGGGCGAGGCGCATCTGCTGATCGATGTCCGCGAAGATAGCGAATGGGCGGCCGGTCACGCGGCCGGGTCACTGCATCTGGGGAAGGGAATTATCGAGCGCGACATTGAATCCAAAGTGCCGGACAAGGAAACGACGCTGGTGTTGTACTGTGGCGGAGGTTTCCGGTCGGCGCTGGCGGGCGATGCGCTGCGCCAGATGGGATACACAAGCGTGATCTCGCTGGATGGGGGATGGCACGCGTATCAGAACTCTGGGTTACCGGTAGAGAAGTGACGGCGGGCCGCGCCTCTTAGAATTGCCAAACCGTAGTCACGCACAGATAGATAATCACCGCCAGCACGGCAAACTCAAGGAACTTCACCACCTTGATGAAGAATTCATTCATGAATTCAAAGCGTAGGATCAGCGCACAACACATTCCCGCCAAACTTAACCAGAGCGGCACGCTACCATCCACCGCCCGCATGTAAATGATCAGAAAGACATAGAAAAAAATGGGTACATTGCTCTCAAGCCAGTTCTTGAGCCTCGTGTACATGACGTACAGGGCCAAGGCGGCCATAAGGATGGTGGTTACACTGGCTGCGTTACTCATAATTTGGGTTGATCAGATCTTGCCATAGCACGCGCAGCGATTGCCAGGCGCTACAAACATTGCTGCTCACGGAGCCGGAAGTAAGACTCGGCCGCGCGAGCAGCAATGCAGGAGAACAGAACACTTTTGCCAAAATACAGCGTTTAGAAACTAAAGCTGATGCCCGCCATGGCGGTGAAATCAGACAGCCAGCCGCCGATTTTCGAACCCAACGCCGGAGCAATTACCTTATCGGGGAATGGCGTCATGAAATCGTGAACCTCCACCCGGAACGTAACGTTGCTCGCGACTTGGAACTTGATGCCGCCTCCGAAGACAACGAGCGGTTTGAACTGGCTGGTCTTAGAGAGCAGCGCGATGTCGGAGAGAGGCTGGAAAACCTGCTCCTTGCCGGTTCCCGAGTAGTCTTTGATGCCGACCCCGCCTGTGACGTAGGGAATAACGCGTGCTTCTTTAGGGGTGAAGTGCAATACCGCGTCATAATGGATCGCGTTGGTTTGGGCGCCGCCGAAGCTGACGCTGGTGCCTTCCGAGGAGAGTTTAAGGTCGGTATGCTCGTAATCGTACCTGAGCTCGCCGCCGAACTGCCCACTCGTATTGTTGTCCAGCCAGGCGCTCACGATGAAACCGCTCGCGAGTTTCGCGGCAGCGTTTCCGGCCGGGTTGGTAAACGTTTGGGATGTGTAGAAGTTGCCGCCCCCACCGGCGCCGACTTCCCAATTTTGAGCCAACGCAGCCGGCCCACTGGCCAAGAGCGTCAAAAACATGAAAGGCAGAAAATGTTTCATCATTGTCCTCATTCTAGTCCACCAATTTGAAATTCCAATCGATAAGTTCCGGCTAGTCGACCACGCGGACGCCGACCGAGGTCGAGCTGCTGCCCTGCGCGATTACAAGCGGTTCGTCTAAACCGTCAGGAACGCTGCCCGGTACCGAGACATTGATCTGGTATACTCCGACCTCGCCCGGGGCTAAGCCGTAGTAAAGGACGGGAAGCGATACGCCTCCCAGGGTCACCGTGGGCGCGGTGAGCGCGACGGCGAGCGGGTTGGATGGAGCGGGCATCCCGCTGGGTACGGCGGGCGAGGTAGCGCCCAGTCCAGTGGTATAGATCACCAAGGCTTCGTTGGCTTTGCGGTGAATCGGATGTGAAGCGGTGACGAGCCCGCCATCGTCGTTGCGAATGATGGTGGGAACGGTTGTATTGTTGGGCGCAGGTACGCGGAAGATGCTCGGGGCGTTCGCCTGGACCACTAGATTGTAGTTGTTGCTGTTTCCGCCGGGCGTCTGAAGGATGAGCGTTACGTCGCCGACGGCTTCAAACGGCATCTGCGCGTTCACCTGAGTGGGAGACACGAACAGAATTGGCATCGGGAGCCCGTTGACGGTAAGACAACTGTTGGCAAGTGCCGTGGGCAACGGCATTTCGGCGCTGGCCAGATTGACCGGACTCAACTCGGTCCCGAATAATGTGATCAGTCCGCCGGGTGCGATGTTGGCGGAAAGATCGGCTGCGTTAACCACGGCATTGATCTGTGGCGGCGCGACAGCGGCGTCGTAGTCCGGAGGGAGAATCGTGACACCGGAGACGGTCAGGTTAACGATCGCGCTCTGATCGGGAAGCGGCGCGAGTGTCCGCGTGAAGGCGGCATTCGTGGAACCGAGCAACGGCGCTTCCACGATCGGTGTGGCCAAGCTTGCGGTATTGCTGGGGTTGGTCAGGTCCAGCCGTTCGATAATGCCTGGCGCAGTGCTCTGTGCGCCGGCGGTAGCAGCCGCGGCGGTGGTTCGAAATGCCGCTGGACCTACGAATGCAAATCCGGAGGCCGAACCGGTCCCGGACTCAAACTGAGTCACCGGGACGCCCGAGGAATCGAGCAGGTTATTTCCCACCACGTAGAGGTTGAAGTTGGAAGCGGCGTAGGCGCCGGACAACGCGGTGAAGTCCTTGCGCGAGGTGGTGAACGTGCCACTAACGGCGTCGTACAACATCACGGTTCCGTCGGAACCCGCCAGGAGAATCGATGAGCCATTGCTCGAAGCAGTCAATACCGAGTTCAGCGGAACCAAGTTGGTGTACACACCCAGACTCGGCAGTTTCGAACTGGTGTTGGTTATTAGACTGATGCTGTGAACATTCGGGGTTCCGCCTTCGGCGTCGCGCGTTACTGCCAGAATCGCATTCGATGAGGAAGCCACCGACTGGACATAGTCGCCGTTGAACATCCGAACCGGCGAAACAGCCTGCAGAGTGTCCAGGTCGAAGACGTTCAGGTACTGGGAATTGTCACAACCAACCAGCAGGTAGTGCTGGTCGAAAGTAATGGCCATACCTTTGGGCGTATTGCCGGTGCGGAGAGTTGCAATCTGAGTATTGTTCTTCGAGTTGAACACCAGCACTTGATTCATGTCCTGGCGAAGAACGTAGTAGCGGGCGCGGTTGATATTCGGATCCGCGAGCAGGTCCACCAGCGTGCCGGGAATGTCCACGAAGCTGCCGCGCTGATCCGGCTGGCGCGAATTGATGAGCACTCGCACGGGAGGTGGTACGTTCACCGCCTGGCCGGACTGGATCAGTAGAGACGCGGTCACTGTGCCCTGTTGATTCTGAAACACGTTGGGATCGACCGTTACCGTGATGGTGGCGGGCGTGACACCCGTGGCGGGGCTGACGTTCAAGCCGGTAGTGTTGCTCGAAATGGAGAAGGCCGTGTTCCCGCCGCTCGGATCGACAACGGTGAGGCTTTGCGTGGCGACATTACGGTCGCAGAAGTTGCCGCGGAATACAAGGTCTTGTTGGGTGGCCTGCACCTGGTGAGCCTGTTTCAAGGCGCCCACCGGTAGAACCATTATGCCGCTATCGGAAACGCCGTACATGACGGACCCGTTGCTGGACAACACGCTGTTGCCCCCGAAATTCTCGGGTAGATTGAGCGTGTTGCGAACGGCCAGGTTATCGGAGGCCACGATTTCGAGTGTCGGTGGCGGAAGAGTGCCCGGTGGAGGCATCTGGGCATAGATTAGGTTGTGGACCGAATCGATGGCCGACGTGCCCACATTGAGAGCTCCGGAAATATTGGCAAACTGCGAGATATTGTAGAAGGTGGTGTCCTTCAGGGTCCAGCCGGCCGTGAAATAGCTTCCATCCTGGCTGATACTGATGGCGCGCGGCCCCAGGGCCGGGCTGGAAGTGTAGAGCCCGGAAGTAAGGGTTTGGGTCGCGACATCGTAGCGGAAGAGCAGCGTATCGCTGAATCCATAGATGACGGTGCCGTCTGCCGAAGCCCCCACCGTAGCGGCGACGATATTCGGCGGGAAGCTGGCCGGAGGCTGTGGTAGAGTCTTGGCGACGACGCCCGCGATGGTCGACAGTTCCTGGGTTGTTCCAGAGACCGGATCGAGCAGCAGGAAGTCGGTGGTGGTCACCACCAAGGCCAAGCCGTCAATGCCGAAAGCCACGCCGAGCGGCGGACTGCCCAACGCAAAGGTTTGCTTGCCGGAGGTGGTGAGATCGATCACCGTCACCGCGTTGGTCGACGATGCCGGCGGCGCCGCATTGCCGAAATGCGTGACCACCAGGAAATGGCCGTCGGGAGAAAGGGCCAGCGAGCTGGGTTGAGCAGCAACGTTGATCGAGGTCTGGATCGCATAGTTGGATAGCGACATGACTTCGATGCGATTCGCGGTGAAGTTCGCGATGTAGAGGACGCCTCGCGGTTCGTCGAGTGCCACGCCCGAGGCCTGTCCTCCAATCGACACCACCGTGCCAAAGGTTCCGCCCCATGCCGCGGCGGCAAACGCCGCGATGAGGGTGCTCTTCCACCAATAAGACTTGCTCAGCATAACAATTGACTCCCTGAAAACAAATTTCCAGCTTTCGCCGCCCATTCCACTACCCTGGAGCGCGTGAGCGGCCATTTCCGCGCCTTGATTCCCCTGACCAATTGCTTCTTAAGACAAATCCGCGCAAACGACGGAGCGCGGCGCCGAGCATTTTGAAATGCTTTGCGGCGCGCGCCGTACGCTAAGCGCTCGTTGTCCTATTCCGCGCTCTTCTTGCGTCGCAAAACGATCAGCCCCAAAAACAGGACTGCGAGCACAGCGCAAACGATGCGAATCATCGAACTATCCATCGTTTTTTTCTCCTTTCCGGCAAAATAATCTCCGCTATATGTTATTCATCATCGGCAGCAGTTGCCGCATGATGCGCATGACCACCGGCCCCACCGTCACGACAAACAAGGAGGGCAGAATGCAAAAAAAGATCGGAAAAACCAGCTTGACGCCCAGCTTGGCGGCCTTTTCCTCTGCGATTTGCCGCGCTTGAACTCGCATGTAATCGGAATGGGCCCGCAGACTTTGAGCCACGCCGGTGCCGAAACGGTCGGCCTGAATCAGTACGGCGACCAATTTCTTGAGGTCGTCGACTGCGGTCCGGTCCGCGAGATTGCGCAGCGCTTCGGCCCTGCGTTTGCCGGCCTTTAGTTCGAGGTTTACAATGGCGAGCTCCTCGGTAATCTCCGGATGGGCGTGCTCCAGTTCCTTCGCCACCTGTAAAATGGCCTGATCGAGTCCAAGCCCCGACTCCACGCAGACCACCAGCAAGTCGAGAGCATTGGCCAGCCCGCGATGGATCTGCTTCTGCCGCTTCTTCGCAACCATGCGAACGTACTCATTAGGGCCAAAGAAACCGATGGCGACAGCCGCGACCATGGCCGCGAACTTGTTGCTCGAGTCCATGGTGGAGTTGAGAAGCACAATTCCGGTGATTACCGGTACCAGAACTCCGAACAGCGCTTTGGCGCCGTACAGGACTTTAAGGGCGTTGGGATTCCGATAGCCGGCCCGGATGAGCCTGCGCTGCATGACCGTGACGTCTTTCGGTGAAGCCGGTACCAGGTTCCCCAGGCGCTTCACGATGTCGTGGAAGACCAGGCTGGGATGCTTCGGAGTGGACTCGTGCTGGCTGATACCGGTGCCGGCCACGCGCTCCATGGCCTCTTTGGGTTTGACCCACAGCTTCATTCCCGCGAGCGAAAGCGCGCCGGCGAGAACCATAAAGAGCAGGCAGCTAAAAAGGAACATCATGGCTCAAACCTCAATCTTCGTGATCTGCCGCATGATGGCGTAGCCAATCAGCTGCAACACGATGGCGCAGACCAGCATTATGTTTCCGACGTCATCCAGGAAAAAGAATCGGACGTAGTCTGGATTCGCGTAGAACATGATGACGGCTACGCCAATGGGAATGCAGCTTAGAGCCGCGCCGGTCATGCGTCCGTGCGCGCTGATGGCCCGGATTTTTCCGCGCAGCTTGAAGCGCTCGCGGATCACGTAGGCCAACTTATCCAAAATCTCTGCCAGGTTGCCGCCGGTGCGCTTCTGCAGAAGGACGGCCGAGACGAAGAAGTGCACGTCGAGCGACGGCACGCGCTTAGCCAGCTTTTGCAACGCTACATCCAGAGGCAAGCCCAGGTTATGTTCTTCAAAAGTACGCCGGAACTCTCCCGACAGAGGCTCTTGAAATTCGCGGTGAATCATCTCGAGCGAGACCGAAAACGCATGCCCGGCACGCATCGAACGCGCCACGAACTCCAGGCTATCGGGGAAGAGTTCTTCGAACCGGCGCATACGCGCGGTGCGCTTGCGCATCACGTACAGCAACGGAAGACTTCCCGCCACGAGAGCAGGTAGGTAAGCAAACCTCTGGAACTGGCCAGGTAGCAGCACCCAGGCCAGCGCCCAGCCCGCCACACAGGCCACCAGGCAGGTGTTCACCAGCCGATGAGTGCTCCATCGCATTCCAGCTTGCTCGAGCATTTCCTGAAACTTCGTCTGGAGCTGGTACCGTTTCAGCAGACGGGTGGCGAGCAGGCCGCCCTTTTCCTCGGTTTGAATCAAGGATGCATTCTGGCCGGTGGCCTTGGTTTTCTTGGCTTTATTGGTGCCGAGCAACCGGCTCTTGAGCTTGTCCAGGTCGGAATGGCGAAATGCGTTCGAACAAACCCACCAGATGACGAGTGCGCAAGCCCAAACGGCGATGGCGATTATGACAAACATGGCTTCAAACCTCCAACACCTCGTCAAATAGATCGGCGCGCAGCCGGATTCCTGCCGCCAGCAGTTTTTCGTAGAACTTGGGACGAATGCCAGTAGCGGCAAAACGGCCCACCACGCGCCCGTCCGGATTCAAGCCGCGTTTTTCGAAGACAAAAATGTCCTGAAGCGTCACCACGTCGCCTTCCATGCCGGTTACTTCGGTGAGATTCATCACGCGCCGGGTGCCGTCGCTCTGCCGCGAGGCCTGCACCAGAAGGTGAACGGCGCTGGCAATCTGTTGCCGGATGGAAGTCAATTGCATGTTGGAATTGGCCAGGGCGACCATTACTTCCAGTCTCGAAATGGCGTCCCGCGGGCTGTTGGCGTGGACGGTGGTGAGCGACCCGTCATGGCCAGTGTTCATGGCCTGTAACATGTCCAAAGCTTCTTCGCCGCGGACCTCGCCGACCACGATGCGGTCCGGACGCATACGTAAGCTGTTTACCAGCAGCTCCCGCTGCCGGACGGCGCCATTGCCTTCTAAATTAGGGGGGCGCGTCTCCAGTCGAACCACGTGCGGCTGCTTTAACTGCAGTTCGGCGGCGTCTTCAATGGTGACGATGCGCTCCTTAGGCGAGATGAATGCCGACAGCGCGTTGAGTAGCGTGGTTTTTCCGGCGCCAGTACCGCCGGCGATGATGATGTTCAACTTCGCTTTTACCGCAGCTTCGAGCAACTCCATCATGCCCGGCGTCATGGCCAACCGGTCCACCAGGTCCGGGGGCATCAGCTTGTCGGTGCTGAAGCGGCGAATAGACAGTATCGGCCCGTCCACCGCCAGCGGAGGAATAATGGCGTTCACGCGCGATCCATCGCTCAACCGCGCGTCTACCATGGGCGTCGATTCGTCGACGCGCCGGCCCACCTGCGAAACGATCTTGTCAATGATCCGCAATAAGTGCTGGCTATCGCGAAAATTTACCGAAGTCAGCTCCAGCAGGCCCTTGCGTTCGATGTAGACTGCCCGGTGCGTGTTTACCAGGATGTCGGAGATGGTTGGATCCTGGAGGAGGGGCTCGAGCGGCCCCAAACCGAATACTTCGTCCAGAACTTCGTCGCAAATTTGTTGCTTCTCGAGTGAACTTAGAAGCGTCGGCTCGGAATCGATCAGAGAAATGAGAGCCTGGCGGACCTCGCTGCGCACGCGCTGGTTATCGATGGTGGCTAGCGCTTCCAGGTTGATCTTATCCACCAGCTTGCGGTGAAGTGTAAACTTCAATTCCTGGTATTCAGGTTTAAGCGCGCCTTTGGACTTGCCGCCGTTCTTCAACAGGCGCTGCTCCCAACTTACTTGCGGCGTCGATTTTGTCTCAAGATTCGGAAACATGATGTCTCTTTACTGAACTGTCGAAAGTACCGCCCTCGAATCGGACAGGCCCGTCCTTTTTTTGTCTTGGGCCGTGATGCCCGATAAGCGCCCGGCCAGGCCTTCGATCGCTTTTCCGAGCTCACAATGGCCGTCCACGGGCTGGCCAAGCGTAACCGCCCGGTGCAGCGAAAAATAGTCGTTCGGGATGCGCGAGTTCACCGAACAATTGAAGAGTTTCTCAATATCGGATCCGCCAATTTCGTCGCGCCGGTTGATACGGTTCACCATGATTTGAAAGCGTTCCTTCGGAAAACCGAGTTGATCGAGCAAATTGACCGCCTTGCGCGCCAGGTGGAGGCTGGGTAACTCGGAGGTAGAGACCAGAAAGGCATGATCCGATTCGGAAATGGTCATCAAGCTCAAACGCTGGAAAACCACCGGAAGATCGATCACGATCCAGTCGTAGTTCATGCGCGCGTGTTCCAACACCGCATGCAGCCGCGCGGCGTCAATCGGGCCGGTGTACGGAGTCTCGGGAGCCGGAAGAATGTCCACGCCATCGGAGGTGGCCACCAGCGGCGGCCAAGGCGTGTCGCTCGGATAGTCGGCAAATTGGAGCGCATCCACCAAGGATTTCGTGTTCGTCAGCTTCAGATAGAAGCCGATGATCCCTCCCATCAGATCGAAGTCCGCTAGTAACACCCGTTGGGAAGTGGTTCGGCGCAGCGCGAAAGCGGTCTGGGCCGCCAGGGTCGAAGCTCCAGAACCGGGCTTCACGCTGGTGAACACAACCAGGCTTCCGGGCTGAATATCCTCGGCTGGACCGGGCTGCAGCAGCCGGCGCAGACGGGTGATCGCTTCGGTTTGGATCTGGGCGTCGAAAGGAGCGTACAGAAACTCGGTGGCGCCCATTCGCAGGGACCGCAAAATGGCGTCGGAATCGTTGCGGACATGCAAGCCCACCACATGCGTCGGATGGTTGAGGGCCAGGACCGACCGGATGAGCTCACAGGCTACGTCCAAATCAGTAGCGAGGTCGAGCAGGATCACGTCGGGTTTGGTCTGACGCAGGCGCATCTCAAGAGTCTGTGGCGATGGGTACTGCTTGAGTTCGGCGACGATCTGAAAGGCGCGCGTGTGCTCGACGGCTAGCGAGAACTGACCCGCTAACTCACGGTTCGGCACTATAGACAACGCCGTCAAGACCGCCCCTTTCCCTGTCATCGAATGCTCCCCATACGCTCTGTCGCCATGTTTGGTTATTTACTCTTCTTGGTGGACTGCTGCGCGGCGTACGGATCAGCCGGGCTAGCCGGAGTCAGCATGAATTCGCGAGGCATGACCAGGGTCTTCCCCTCGCCCGGCTGCAGTGGCATGGTGACCTCGGGCGTTACCATAACAATCAACTCCGTATTGTTCCGATCGGTCTCCTTGGTCTTGAACAGATTCCCCAGGATGGGGATGCTCGCAAGACCTGGAATCTTCGTAACTGTTTCCGTCAAGCGCCGGTCTACCAGGCCGCCGATCACAAAGCTCTGCCCCTCGCCCAGCTCAATATTGGTTTCCATCTTGCGCGTCGACAACGCCGGGATGGTGAAGCCGTTAAAGGACACCGAGTTGGCGAGATCGATCGACGACACTTCCGGCTTGACGTGCATGCTAATGGTATTGTTTTCGGTGATGGTCGGGTTAAAGCTCAGCCGGACGCCAAACTCCCGGAACTGGATCGTAACTGCACCCGAATTGGACCCTCCCTGCAAAACGGGAATGGGAAATTCGCCGCCAACTAGGAAGGTGGCTTCCTTGCCGTTGGTTGTGACTAGATTCGGTTCGGCCAGGATCTGCAGCAGGTTGTGGCTCTGGAGCGCCTTTATGAACGCGCCCAGGTTCAGGTCGTTGCGAAACGCAAAAATGTTCAGCGCTTGGGAAATAGTGAACGAGGCGGTTTGAGCAACGCTGCTGCCGGGGGTGCCCGTTACGGATGGGAGGCTGGGAGCGGGGAACTGGCCGGTGGTGACGCCACCCACCGTATTCGCGGCTCCGGTCGATATCAAGTTGACGCCGAATTGGGTGGATGCGGTGCGATCGAGCTCGGCAAATTTCACTCGCAACAAGATCTGTTTCTCCGCACCAGTTGAGATAATCTGTAGGTTGTTAACGGTGGTCTTCCCGAACGGAGTCGAAAGCGCGGTGGCCTTTTCGGCGACGTCTTTATTGGTGACGCGCCCTGTTAGCGACAGAGACTCGCGCGAGGACTGGACGTGGATGTCCTCTTTGGGGAAGGTATCCTTCAGCAGTTTCCGGAGCGGCTCCAGATTCTGTTCCACCGTAATGTTGTAGAAATTCCGCTGCCCGGCCTTGCTCCAAACCACCAGGGTCACGGTTCCAAATGCTTTGCCGTGGACCAAAATTTCTCTTCCCGTCACTGGCGACGCGTCCACGATGTCCGGGTTGCTAGTAGAGATTCGGGAGATATCGGTCGGATAGTCAATGACAATGCTTTTTCCCACCGTCAGCCGGATGTCCTCGGGGCCCCCTTGAGCGAAAGCCGAATTGGCTGCCGCGAAGACCACAAGCAAAGAAACGAAGCACACTCGCTGTATGACTTGCATGGTTTACCTTCCTCCGTCCGCTGGCCGGCTAACGCCAACAACTTCCACAGTCTTCTGAGTTCCACGGATTACAATGATCTGGTCCGGTGGCGGTGGCGGCGGAGGCGGAGCCGTGGCTACCACACTGACCACCCGCGTTCTGGGTTTGGCCGGTGCTTCCACGGGCTTCTTGTGCACGTGCAGGCCATAGAGTTCGCTGATTTCGCGTCCCGGCGGCTTCTCGATAGTTTGGTCGCTGCCGTTCCTTAACACCAACTGGATACGGCCTTCATTATTTGCCAGGGTTAACGTTTCGGCTTGATCGGGCGTAGCCAGCAAGGTCACCGTACTGGCTTGGATGGCCTGGCCTCGGGCATCCGCTTGAATGGCGGTGCCGGCTGAGAGGACCAGCATATTCTGGAGAGCCGTGGCCGTTATCGTTCCATCGGAGCTCGGCGGACGGCCGGTTACGAGGATATCCACTCGCATACCAGGCAGCACGAATCCGGCGATGCCGCTGACGTCGTTCACACGCACCGTGACCGCTCGCATTCCGACCGGAATGATCGGCGCCAGGCCAAGACCGCTGCCGCGTACCGCCAGGCGTCCATCCAGGATGGGCTCATCCATGAGAACGTTGCTGATCACTGGCCGGTCGATCACTTCTTCGGCCTTTCCGAAAGCGCCCTTGGGGAACGCCGCGGACGGAGTCTTGCTCAGTTTGATATCAGCCGGCTTCACCGTCACACCCACCGACAACGGACGGGCCGCGACAACGATGTCGCGCATATCAGTCGGCTCAACCTTCTTCGACCCGCCGGCGCGAGCTGTCATCTGGTAAAACACACTCGATATCACGAGCGCGAAGAGTAAACTCACGCCCAACACGGTTAAGAATCTACGGTCCATATTTCTTTCTCCTGCTCTTTATCAGAAGCGGAATACAAAAATCCTCGTCACGTCTTTGGAACCAGACTCAGCCAAACACCGGCCGCAATCGCTGGAGCGTACGGAATGGAATCCGCTTTCAACTTCCGCCGGGAATCGCTTCCACCCTGCGGAACCTCGACACCGGCCGAACTCCTGCTTCTCCAGATCTCGCGGACATAGCCAGCGACGATCACGAGCGCTGCCATCAGGCCGCCGCACCCGGCTGTCCACAACGCGGCTTCCAGAAGCCGTCTCACTCCCAACACGGCGCCGAAGCCGGCCATCAACTTCACATCGCCGCCGCCCATGCCGCCCATAAGATAGAAAATCAAAAAGACGCCAGCGCCAGTCGCGGTGCCCACAAGAGCCGCGCCCGCACCCCGCCATCCGCCCTGGATGGTCTGCAAAATCAATCCGGCCGCGAACGCGGAACACGGGATCCAGTTGGAGATCCTGCGGCGCGACACGTCATCGACAATGGCGGCCACGCCAACGATTCCTGCAATCCAAACTTGCGGCGTCACTCGCTGCTCCCTTTTCCGCACTGCTTAACGCGAGAGGACATGGCCTGGCTATCCATGAAACGCCGTACTCGGGATCCGTTCGGCACGCCACCGAATTGCTCCACGTTGAACAGCGGCGGCGCCAAGAAACCGGCTTGCAACGCAAATTCAGCTAAGGCCTTACCTGAAGGCAACCGCCAACTCCCCGCATCCAACCACTCGAGCGGCATTCCCGACACCGCCAGCTTGCCCGCAATACGCCGGCCGGTCGAACTGTCAAACTTGGTTCTCATGCCGCTCTCCTGACAATAAGTTCGGCAAACTGGGAGGTTTTCATTAGCCTTGAGGCCGGGTTTTCTTTAGTACGGGTCATGCGTGGGTGGGTGTCGATTTACTTAGCTGCCCGGGCCTTTTTCAAGGCCGGCGCCGGAATAGAATGGCCTTGCCATCGTCCTCAACAACTTGCCAGGAAGGATCGAGTTTCAGAATCGCCGTAAGAGGCCAGTCCACCGGTACTAGAGCCCTATCGAAGCCGTTCCGCTTCAGAATCGCCCGCCAATCGTAGGCCCCTTGGAGTAAGTGGAGGTATTCCCTTCCGAGCGTCTCGCCGTAGAAATCGCTGCGGCCATCTACGAAAACCCTTTGCCGCGGGTAGAAGCAATAAATAAGGTAGTCGCCCCACTGATCGGGGGTCAGCAAACGGCCGGATTGTAGTAGTACTGAATTCTCATGAACCATCGCGACGGGAAACGCCTCGCTCGGAAAATCGGTTGGCCACTTGATTGGCGCGCCGATTGCCATTAACGCAAGGACCACGACCACTGGCCAAACACTCATCCAACGGAAACTAGGTGCTATATCCTCTCCGAGTTGGTGGAGTATACGGAACATCGACGACTTCGGAAGGCCAGTCACGGACGATTTCCACCAGCCGCTGAGTTCGGAAGCGATCAATGGCGCGGCGATGGATGCATACAGCGGGACGTGCCGCACGCTTACCAGTGAGCAGTGGGCCAGGAACAGCAGCCAAAGCGCCTCAGTGACGCACTTCCTTCTGAGTAGTGCGCCGCTCACCAACAACCCGGCGATCAATAGAACTTCATACTGAAACTGGCCTTCGGACCGGAAAGTGGGAGCTTGAAACTCCTGCACCAGGTTCCGGATCCAATCCGCGCGGAGATACTCGATGATGTGAACGTGAAGCCCGCTGCCGTAGGGATTGACGAAAGACGCGGCCGAGCAAGCGAGCAACAGTAGCAAGTACCTTCGCGCCGCAGCCCAGCGCGGCCTTCCCAAAAGCGCTTCGATCGAATTTCCAGCCACCAACAGCGCGAGCAAAACCAGGAACACCAGGAATCCGCCATGCAGATTGGTCCACACGGCTGTCAACGGCGCCAGCGCCCAGATCCAGCGCGTGTTGTGACGGCGATCCGCTTCCACTAACCACACGCAAGCCGGCAACAGCAGTAATGTAAACAGATGCGGACGCGCCAGGAAATGGAGCGAAGCGCTGCCGACCGCCAGGAACGTGGCCGCCGCCGCGAGCAATGCGTTGGCGCCACGCCATATCGCGTAGCGAAGCAGCACTGTGGCATAGACGGCAATGAGGACTCCGGCGAAAAGCACGATCGCCTTTAGTCCTCCCATTCGGAACAGAAGTCCGAAGACAACGTCTGACAGCCATTCCCAGGCAAACCAGGGCGCGCCCGGTTTCGAGAACGAGAACAGATCGCGAGTCGGCACAGCATGGTTCGCCAGGATATAGTCGCCGGTGCGGATGTGCCAGCCGGTATCGCCATCCATCAACAACGATTTCCAGCCGCTGGCGCCGCACACAAAGAGCCAGGCCAGGATGGCCACAAAGAAACAGTCGGCAAACGAGGGCGCAAGCGCGCGAGTCCAACGTCCCCATGTGGCCGAGCCTACTCCCGGGGCGAGTGGAGCAACACGCACCGGAGGAAGAGCCCCGGAGGGTGGAAGAGCCTCGGCCGGTGGAAGAAAACCTGTTGAGCTTGCCACGTGATGTGCGATCCCCTCAGTCCATCGACCCCGCGAGGGCATCGCTTTAGCAGCTCGCGAATATTGAAGTTCCCGACCGCCTGATTTTGTTCCCTTGCTGACGGGGATTGAGAAGAAAATTGGTTGGCGAAAGCGCCCAACGTCACTTAGTTTTCCCAAGATTGCTCAATTTGCATTCTTAGTGGGGCGGTCCCCCTGGACCGCAGCCGACGCCCTCGTCGGCTTGCCGGGTTTTGAAGGAAGCTGATTCCGTNNGCGGGTCCAGGGGGACCCGCGCAGACCTGGGGGTCTGCCCCACTTATGACGGCAGAATCCCCAGTCTTGGGAAACTAAGTGACATTGGGCGAAAGCGCCTGCCCCACGCACGCCTGACTAGCTGGTGGAGGCTTCTTTGGACTGTGGTTCCACGCCGACCAGTTCCTGCCCATGCACGGCCAAAGCGAGACGGTCCTTGAGGCCGGTTTTTTCAAAGATGTGCATCAAGTGAACCTTCACAGTGCCTGGTGTAATCCGCAGATTCTCAGCGATTTGTCTATTCTTCATGCCACGGCAAATCAGATGTACCACTTCTCGTTCCCGCGGTGTCAGGCGAGAGGTCTCCTTGCGCTGAAGGAACGCAGTGACGTTCTCGGCTTCATCCATCCAGATTTTACCCGCGCCAACCTCGCGAAGGCACTCCAGTAGCTTCGGGACCGGTGCAGTTTTCTTGATAATTCCCCGCGCTCCCATTTGCAAAGCCCGGAACGCTTCCATTTCCGGCAGCTCCACCACCCAGAGGACGGCATAGCTATTTATCGAAGCTGCTTTCAGGCTGGCGATATACCGCAGCGCGGATGCCAGTCCTCCGCTGCCAAGATCGATCAGCGCGACGTCGGGTCGAAGCCGGTTCGACTCCTCGAAGGCGTCATTGATTCTTGAGACGGCGCCGGCGAAAACCAGGTCATCGCACTGGGCCAGCACGCTATAAAGGCCCTCCAGGACGATAGGCTGGGGCTCAGATGCAAAAATTGAAATGGGACGCAACTGCCTACCTCTCACGCTTATCGGCAAAGGACTGATGACTATATAGATGCTAAGGTTTTTCTCGCGCAACATAAGCCCAATAATCGGGATCGCCTACCGGCTGGCTTGTACAAAACCCGCCCGGATAAAGGTACGTTAGATCGTAAGTGAGCGGCTTGCTGTAGTTGTTATGCCGTCAAGCGGGTCTTAGAGAGAACCTTTATGCAAGGCTATCGGGGAATATGAACCAAGCGATTCGAGGGTGGATGGTCGCGGCGCTCTCCTTCGTTTTTACCTACCTGTTTTTCATCGACTATCTGCCGCCGCTTCGACGCGTCCACATTCCTTTCGATCTCGAAGGGTTCCACTACCCGCTCACGGACTATGCGTTTCAGGCCATTCGTCACGGGCGGTTCCCGGAGTGGGACCCCACCATTTATTGCGGTCTCAGTTTCGTCGGCAACATTCAGGCCGCGCTGTTCTATCCGCCCACATGGCTGTTGTTCTTAACCAATTTCGGCCACGAGACGCTTTCGTACCTAAGCCTGCAGTGCTTCGTTTTCTTGCACGTCTGGTTGGCCTTTTTGCTCTGCTACCTGTGGCTGAATCACAGAGGTCTAGCCCAGCTCGCGAGTGTCCTGGGCGCCGGTGTTTTCGCTTACAGCGGCTACATGCTAAATCACCTGCAGCACTTGGGGCTGGTCACAGGCTGGGCCTGGATTCCATTAGCTCTATGGGGAATCGATGAGGCAATCGAGCAACGGCACTGGCGCCCTCTCTGGAAGGTGACCGTCGCGTCGGCACTATGCTTTCTCGCCGGGTATCCGCCCACTTGGGTGGTCTTCGCGCTGTGCGCCGTAGGTTACGCCGCGTGGAGGTGGAAGGTCGCCGTGGGCGTGATTGTGGCGTTGGCCGCGTCCTTGCTGCTTGCGGCGGTCCAACTGCTGCCCAGCATCCAGGCTTCAAGCATGAAAACCTTCGATCCCAGATATGGTCCCGGGTGGCGAAATCCGGAAGCTTACGTCGCCTATTTCGTACCAAATTATTTCGACTTCGGGTTGCACCACGTGCCTAGCCAACACTGGGGCGGCGATTATCTGTATCTTGGTGCGTCAGCCTTCCTCGGTTTGCTCGCTTTAGTCCGGCGGCCACGGTGGCGGGACCTGATCCCGACCCTGAGCGTGCTGGCTGTATGCCTTGTGATGGCAACAAATCCATTCAATCTGGTAAGGAGCACCATCCGACACTCCGATCTGCTGTTTCAAATATGCCGGGACTGGTATTTTCTCGCGGGCGTGACCTTGGCCGCCGCTTCCCTAGCGGCGCTTGGATTGGATGATCTTCTGAGACGAAAGCGGCGTCCCGTGCCCGGCTGGCTGACGCCGTTGATCATCGGCCTTCTGGTTGCCTGGTCCATTCGGCAAATGCTTCTTTGGCTTCCACTCGGCTCGGACTTTCCGACGGGTTGGAAATCCGGCGTTGCCCCAGCCATTACCCTGGCTCTATTCTCGCTGGCCATTTTCATTTTGCCGGCCGAACGAGGGGCGCTTCGCGCAGCGCTGGTGACGGCGCTGCTCGTGACCGTGGGAGTGGATTACAAAGTATTCGGCACCGGCAAGTGGTTCGATGCGGCGGAAGGCAACGGATTCACAAGCTACCGTTCGTTTCCCGGCCTCGATGACACCATTTACAGGCAATTGCGCGACAACTACCAGTATCGTATTGCCTTGGATGTCACAGCTCCGTTTCCATTGGAGCTTCGTCATTACGGCCTCCAAACGCCGCAAGGTTTCGATCCCATGTTGACCACCAACTACCAGAAACTAATCGCCACGACCGAGCACGCCCGCACCAACGTTGAAATCGATATTGATCCGGCAAATGAGGCTGCGCTTGTTCTGCTGGGTGTTCGCTTTTTCGTCACTAGTGAAGGCGGGCCGCTGTACAAGCGCCTTTCGATCGATCCCAATTTCCGGCTGCTGCCGCCCCGGACTAGCTTCTACAGGACATTCGAGTTCACCAAAGCCCGGCCGCCTTACGGCTGGATTTCAACGGGCGGCGAGGCTACGGCGCATTGCGTCCGTTGGGAACCGGAGGATCGAGAATTTGTGGTTGGCTCGGAAAACGGCGGACGCTTCACTCTGGCTGAACAGTTCGATCCAGGTTGGCAGGCAACTATCGATGGGTCCCCAGCTGTTATCCAACGCTGGAACGATGCTTTTCAAGCCCTTATGGTGCCTCCCGGCGAACATCGGGTGGCATTCAGGTTTCGTTCTCGTCCATTGCGAACAGGAGTGTGTATGAGTCTCCTCGCAGTGGCCTTGCTTGTCGTGGTTCCAAGGGCCGTCGACAGGAAGCGTTAGTGGATAATAAACGCATGGCTTTTCCCGCCACCCAGTCTCAGCCGCACACACACGAAACGCATCGAACGCGCGTACAACTTAGGTGGCCTTCGTCATTGACCTTTCCGCTGCTCTTGTTCGCGATAATCACCTGCTTCTATTGGAAGCTGGTCTTCACGTACCAGTTCGACTGGATGTGGTCGCCGGATATGGCCGACCAGGTGCTCCCCTGGTGGCAAGAAGCAGCACGCCAACTTCAGCACAGCCACTTTCCGTTGTGGGACCCGCACAATTGGATGGGACAGCCGTTGCTCGGGCAAGCGCAACCCGGCGCCGCCTACCCGCTGAACTGGTTGCTATGGATGATGCCCCGGGAGCATGGACTCATGCAGATGTGGGCCATCAATTGGTACTACGTTGTAGTGCACTACATGGCCGCGCTGTTCTGCTATCTGCTTTGCCGGGATGTAGGGCGCTCGCGAGCTGCGTCTTTGATCGCCGGACTCATCTTTGCGCTGGTAGGATACATGGGCTGGACGGATTGGCCGCAGATGATGAACGGCGCAGTCTGGACGCCGCTGGTTTTCCTGTTCCTACTGCGCGCAGTGCGCGGCTTGCATCCGTGGGCCAGCGCCGCCCTGAGCGGTACGTGCATTGGCATGGCATGGCTGAGCGGGCATCATCAGGTGCCTATCTTTCTGACCCTGGCGGCAGCCGGAGCTTGGCTCTACTACATCCTTAAAGACGGACGCCCCGATTGGCGGATGGCGCGGCTGGCCGCGGCCGCGATGATTTTCGCACCCATTGTGGGTGCTTTGCAGATACTTCCAGCGCAAGAGTACGGCCGTCTGGCGTGGCGCTGGGCCGGTGCCCGGGACCATTTGGCATGGGACGACGTTATCCCCTATTACGTCCATGCCAAGCACGCGGTGCTTCCTATAACGTTGTTTGGGATTTTGATTCCTGGCTACGGCGTGAACACTGGGCTGTTCTTCGGCATAGTAGCGATATCCCTGGCCCTCATTGCGATCACCGTTTGGTGGCGGCAACATTTAGTTAAATTGTTTGCTGCGATCGCGCTGGCAGGATTGGTTTATTCGCTGGGGGGCTACAGCATTTTTCAAGGCTTCATTTACGCGGTAATACCGTTCGTGGAGAAAGCCCGTGTGCCTGCCATGGCCACCCTCCTGTTTGATGCCGGCTTCGCTGTGCTGGCGGCGTTCGGTGTGGATGCCCTCGAGCCGTCGAAGGAATCGGGGGAGCCGGGTTCACACTGGATCCGCCGCATCAACGTTGGCGTCGCCATGTTTGGTGTAGTGACCGGCGTCACTGTGCTGGCCGTTTTGATCGCCAAACGATTTGAATGGGACTTCGACGACCGCGTCGTTATGACGGCCTTCATTGCGATCCTGATGGCCGCGCTCTTGTACGCATGGCGGACTCAGAGTTTAACGCGCCGGCAGGCTGTCACTTTGTTGACCCTGCTTTTGCTGTTCGAGGCAGGCCAATATTCGAGCTTCACGCTGGCAGATCGCAACGATTCGAGCCAGCGCACTTTCCTCGACAAGGCCTGGGGTAACGGAGACATTGCCGCTTTCCTTCACAACCAACCTGGGCCTTTTCGAGTCGAGACTGAAACCGACGATATCGTGCGAAACTGGGGCGACTTCTACAACCTGGATTTTCCAAGCGCACAAGCGGGCGTAACAGTAAACACATTTCTCCTCGAGACCTACAAGCTTTCAACCAAGAAGCTGGTGGGGACAAAATACACGCTGGCACGCGCCGCAACCAGTCCAGGGCAGAGCGAGGTATTTCGGGGGGCGAGCGGTATCGCTGTTTACCAGAATCCTGACGTATTCAATCGCGCCTGGGCTGTGCATGAAATCGTCCCCATACAGGATGTCGATCACAGTCGTGAGTTCATCGACGAACATATCAACGAATTGCGATCGAAAGCGCTTTCGATGGGAGAGCCCCTACCTCAGCTCGCGGCTTGCCCGCAGGCCAGGGACACTGTACTAGTGACCAACTATGCGCCTTCGAGCGTCTCGATCAGCGCGGATATGAGCTGCGACGGGATGGTGGTGCTCTCAGACACCTATTATCCCGGCTGGTACGCTACGGTCGACGGGCAGCCCGCCCAGATCTATGAAGTGGATCTAGCGTTCCGCGGCGTACCTGTTCCCAAAGGAGCCCACGTGGTCACGTTCCGGTACCGGCCGCGTTCCGTTTACTGGGGCGCGGGTCTCACGCTCGCGGGCGTTCTGGGCGCAGCGGCAATCACATTCTGGAGCGGAAAGAACCGGCGCCTTGCTCACACACATCACCATTGATAGAGGATGGTCGCCGCGGGGAATCGTGTTCGATATGGACGGAGTGCTGTTGAATTCCTCCCCGATTCATGCGGCCGCCTATCAGGAAGCTCTCGCTGGGCTTTCCATCTCAAACTTCAGTTATTCGCGCGTGGCTGGGATGCGCAGCTCGGACGGCATGCGCGCCATCCTGAAAGAAAACCGCATTCATTTGCCGGATGAACAGATCGCCGCTTTAGCCAAGTCAAAGAGTGCTATCGCATTGGCGCGCATTTTGGAGGAAAACCCGATCGTCCCCGGGGCAGTGGCTGTTCTGCGGACCTTGGCTGGACGCTTGAAACTCGCCCTCGCTAGCTCGGCGTCCGAAGCCGGTGTGAACAGCTTTCTCGACCGCAATGAACTTCGGCCTTTGTTTCAGTGCGTGCTGCATTCTGGCGACGTTCGGAGCGCTAAGCCGGCGCCCGAGATTTTCGAATTGGCAATTCACCGATTGGGTCTGCGGGCAGCCGACTCGCTGGTGGTTGAGGACGCGGTAGCGGGAATTCAAGCCGCCAAGGCTGCAGGAGCCGTGGCCTGCGGAATTCCTTCCACTTGTTCGGCGGACGAACTGGTGCGCGCGGGCGCCGACCTGATCATCGAGAGTCTGGAAGATCTTCTCGAAATTGGAGCCCGAGTGTGATGGTTCCGAGCGTGATTACGCGCGAAAACGCGGCAGCATTCCTGGACTCGACGGTCGACCCGGCGCTCTGGACCGCGCTCATTCCGGCCGCCGGACGTGGGTCACGCCTCGGTTTTGAACAACCCAAGATCCTGTTTTCCATCGCCGGTGCAACCATTCTGGAATGGCTGGTGGATCTGTTGAAGCCATTGTGCAGGCGGTTTGTCTTTGTGCTCTCACCGAGCGGCGCGGCACCCGTCGAGGAAGCTGCTTCGCGGCTGGTGCCCGGGCGTGTTGCCATTGCTGTGCAGCCGGAACCTCGCGGTATGGCAGACGCCATCCGCTGCGGCCTCGCGCAAGTGGAAACAAGGCATACACTGATTGTTTGGGGCGATCAGGTGGCTCTCCGGCCCGATTCGCTCGAATTCTTGATGCGACTTCATCAGGGTATCGCGCAGCCGGCGGCCGTCTGTCCCACTCTATGGCGGGACCGTCCCTATATACACTTCGAGCGCGGAGAATACGGGCGCGTGTCGCGTATCCTGCAGGCTCGGGAAGGGGACTCAATGCCCGAGCGCGGTGAAAGCGATTCCGGTGTGTTTCTTTTTCGCACCGAAGCCCTGTGCCGCCATCTGCCGCGCTTGTTGGAATCCGGTGAATGCGTCGGAACGAAGACAGGCGAGCTGAACTTTCTACCGATATTTCCGATGCTGGACGGACTGATTACGGCGCCGATCATGACCGAGGCCGAATCGGTAGGCGTGAATTCGCCGGCCGACGCGGCGTACCTGGAGCAACAATTGCTGGCCCGTTTCCACCAAAATCCATGAAGACGTCTTATGGAAAATCGATTGGCGGGCGAAAGCCTCCGCGTAGGACAAGCCTCCGGCTTGTCAACTGGACAAGCCGGAGGCTTGTCCTACCTGCGCTGACGCTTTCGCCTGCAAACCGGTCGTATGAAATTAATAACGAGCTCCCGCGTCTTCAACGGAGCGAACCCGTATGAATCCCTCCACGCTCGAACCTTCCGTCCCCACGACACGCGCGCCGCGTCTCTCCAAGTTAAGCGTGGTGCTCTTCTCCGGCGGCAGCGGGACTCAAAGTATTACCGAAGCGTTCCTGAAGCATCCCCAAATCTCGCTGACCATCCTTATAAATGCTTATGACGACGGCCACTCCACAGGCCGCCTGCGTCGATTCATTCCTGGGATGCTGGGACCCTCCGATGTCCGGAAGAACATCAACCGCCTCATGCCGCAATCGGACCAGCGTCATTGCGCGCTGCGCTTTCTGTCCGATCACCGCCTTCCGGTCGGCATGGAATATCCAAGAGGCATGGATTTCGTCCAGCGAGTGGCGACCCAGGATTGGGGCGCGCAATCATCCGAACTGGCGGCGCGATTCGATCAGCTCTCCGTGAAGCAAGCGCGAACGTTCACCGGCTATTTCCAGCGCTTCTGGGACTACGCCTCCCAGCAGGATACTCTAGGCAACCGTTTCGATTTCACGGACTGCGCGCTGGGCAATATTCTCTTCGCCGGCTGCTATCTCGAAGAACAGCGCGACTTCAATCGGACAGTGGATACATTCGCCAAGTTTTACGAGATAGAGTCCCGATTGCTCAACATCACAGCGGGCGAGAACCTATTCCTGATCGCGCGCAAGCAGGACGGCGGCATTCTCTGGAGCGAAGCTGAAATCGTTTCGGCGCAGAATCCATCCAAGATCGACGACATCTTTCTCATCGAGGAGCAGGTTTATCGATCTGCCACGCCATCGAGCGAATTGGGGGATCTCATCGCGCGCGGCGTCCGCTTTCCGTCCATCAATCCGGAAGCACGCCAGGCGCTCGAATCGGCTGACGTCATTGTTTACGGTCCCGGCACGCAGCATTCGTCGCTGTTTCCTTCCTACATCACACGCGGCGTGGCGGAGGCCGTCATCTGCAATCAGACCGCGGACAAGATCCTGATCTCGAACATCCGCCGCGATTTTGACATGCAGGAAGA
>PMOK01000345.1 GCA_003162425.1 Bryobacterales bacterium
GGACCCGCTGCCTCAAGCATTGACAAATACCAAACAGGCCGACGTGGGCGTCAACCGCGGACCAGGGGTCCACCCCACTTTGCATTCGTCCATCGGAAGGTGGCAAAGTGATAGCTGGCAATGGAGTCACGGGCCCAGCCAGAAATATCGGAAACGCAACCGGCTATTGAGCTGCTGCCGTTTGAACCCCTCCCCGCTCTCCGCTCCAGTGCGCTGTTGGATGATGGCTCTCTTGCCGACAGCCGCGGCAAGCGCATCGGGATCTTGATCGTCACCTTCAACGCGGTCACCACCCTTACCAAAGTGTTGAAACGCATCACGCCCAACGTCTGGAAAAATGTCGAAGAGATTGCAATCTTCGACGATGCCAGCCAGGATGCCACTTACGAGTTGGCGATGGGCCTTAAAACTTTTCGCCAGCTCGAAAAACTTCAAGTCCTCTCGAATTCGAAGAACCTGGGTTATGGCGGCAATCAGAAGGCCGGCTACCGCTATTTCATGGAAAAGGGCTTCGATATAGTGGTGCTCCTTCACGGAGATGGACAATACGCCCCGGAAATTCTATCGCATCTCTACCACCCCATTGTTGCCGCTGAAGCGGATGCCGTATTTGGTTCTCGCATGCTGAAAACGTATGGCGGACCGCTCCAGGGCGGCATGCCGCTCTATAAGTATGCAGGGAACAGAATCCTGACCACCTTCGAGAACCACGCGTTGAAAATGAATCTCACGGAGTTTCATAGTGGCTATCGCGCCTATAGCCTGCATGCTTTGCGAAATATCGATTTCTCGCACATGACCGATGATTTTCACTTCGATACGGAAATTATCATCAAGCTGCAGCATCAACGCTACCGAATCAAAGAAGTGCCTATCCCAACCTACTACGGCGATGAGATTTGTTATGTGAACGGGATGCGATACGCCCGCGACGTTGCTCGCGCCGTGCGACGGTACAAGCAGACTCGCCGTTCCATCCAGTGCTTCCCGGAATTCCAGGAGTACTTCGTTCATTACCCGATCAAGCACAGCAAGGCGTCCAGTCATTATTACGCGCGCCAGATGGTGGGATCGAATCAGGAAGTGTTGGATATCGGCGCTGGAGAAGGCTTCTTCGCGGGAGAACTGGCCGCGAATGGAAACCGGGTCACGGGCATTGACAACCGTTTAGGGCCCTCGGAGACTTCTCGATTCGAACGATATTTTACGGTGGACCTGGAAGAGGGCATCGCCGGTGTGATTCGGCAGTTGGACGGCCAACGCTTCGACCGGGTTTTGTTGTTGGACGTGCTGGAGCATCTCCGGCGCCCGGAACAGATCCTGCGGCAGACGCATGAGGTTTTGAAACGCGAGGGCCTGTTGATTGTCTCGCTGCCGAACATCGCGAACATTTACGTCCGGCTGACGTTGCTGCTCGGCCGGTTCGACTACTCCGAGCGAGGCTTGCTGGACAAAACCCACCTCCGGTTCTTCACCAGGAAAACCGCCAGGCGCCTGCTAGAATCAAACGGATACTCGATTGTGCAAGAAGAACAAACTGTAATTCCAATGGAATTGGTTTTCGGATGGTCGCCGGACAACGTGGTAATGCGGGCGCTGAATCGCGTTCTGGCGGCGGCGACTTGGATGTTTCCAGGGCTATTTGGCTACCAACTGATGTACGTGGCGAGAGTAACAACCTCCCCGCCACCCGATCGCGAATGAAAAGCGCGCCGGCCGCGCCGTCCCGCTTCGAGCGGCTTCTTTCGCATCCCCTGACACGCGGGTGCGACATCAACGATCCCGCTACCACCACCCTGCGGCGGACGATTGTTCAAAGTAAGCCGTTCGTCAGGCGCATCTACGATGAGTGGTATCGAAAAATTGTCGACCACCTTCCCGATGTCCCCGGCAATGTGCTGGAAATTGGCTCAGGCCCTGGTTTCCTGGCCGATTATATTCCGGGCCTGGTCACCTCTGACATTTTTTCTTTGCCGGGAGTGCGCTGCGTGCTGGACGGAAGCGCACTTCCGTTCGCTACCGGATCGCTCAGAGGGATCGTGATGACGAACGTCTTGCATCATATGCCCGAACCGCGGGCATTCTTCGAAGAGGCGGCCCGCTGCCTGCGCCCCGGCGGAGCCGCGGTTCTTGTCGAGCCTTGGGTATCCTCGTGGTCGCGTCTGATCTATCTGCATTTTCACCACGAACCATTCTTACCCGATGAACCTAGCTGGAATCATACCTTGGCCGGCCCTTTATCAGGGGCCAACGGCGCCCTTCCCTGGATTATTCTGCAGCGGGACCGCTCGCTATTTGAAACGCAATTCCCCGGCCTTCGAGTTGCTAAAACAGAACTGTTGATGCCGTTTCGATACCTCGTTTCAGGCGGAGTCACCATGCGCTCACTGATGCCGGTAATTACGTTCCGGCTCTGGGAGATGCTGGAAACCGGGCTGAAGCCTTGGATGAACTCCTGGGCGATGTTTGCCCTCGTGGTGGTGCAGAAGGACCCCAGCTAGAATCCAGAATCCAGAAGTCAGGAGTCAGAAGAATGTGCCGGCGCCAGGCGCCGGGTTCCTCATTCCGAATTCTGAATTCTGGCTCCTGGATTCTCTGGCTACTTTCGCCTCAACTCTACCGGCACCCTCTGCTTATCAAACTCCGCATACTGAAACACCCACTTCACCGGAAGCTCCTGCGGGATATAGCAAATCCGGTCGTCGCAGGCCTGATACCGCAGTGTTCCCTCCACGGTGAATCTTCCGGAACTGTCGAGCGTCGGCCGCACCTTCGCCTCCGGCCCGATGGTTATGTCCCGCGCCAGCAGAAAATGATCGCGATAAACCGGCACTGTTTCGTCGATTGCGGCCAAGTGCAATTTCTCGGAGGCTGGGTAGCTCACTTCATGCGCGGCCACCGCCTCTGATTCCTTCATCTTCCAGTCGATCGGAATGTAGCCTTCCACGCCCGGAGCATACACGTGCATGTTCGGTTTCATTTCGATGTCGAGAGTGAGCGTCACCCGCTGCCCCGCCGCCACAATCGAATTGCTCGACGCCGCCTCAAGCTTGAGCTGCTTACCTTCCACTTCGCTCCGTGCCGCCTCCGGCTTCACGCCAAACTGACGCATCAGAATATTGGCGGAAGTGTAGCGCTCGCGATAGCTGTCTTCGAAATATTTCGCCGTGATTACAGCCTGCGTGTTCAGCACGAAAGATCCGGGATACGGAACCCCGAAAAATGGGCTGTCCTTCGGCACTGTTTCATTCAGAATTCCTAACTCCCGCATCACCTTCGAATCCGGGTCCGACAACAGCGGAAAATGAATGCCGCGGCGTTCGGCAAAGTTGTGCAGCACCGCCACGCTGTCGTAACTGATGGCCGCTACTCCCAGACCGAGCTTTCGGAATTCAGTCTGATTCTGATCCAGCTCGACCAGCTGGGCCTTGCAATATGGTCACCAATCCGCGGACCGGTAGAACAGAATGACGACGCCCTTGGGACCCAGCAGACTCCTCAAGTTACGCAGCTTACCATCCTGATCCTGTAATTCGAACCCAGCCATCTTGACGCCTACCGCCGGGCCATAGTCGCGCCCCAGCAAACTGCAACAAACCAGTAGAAATACTAGCACCGGGACTCGGTTTATTGCCGCCATATCCTCTATGGTACGTAACTGGCGGCCCCAACGGATGTTAATTAGTCTTAATGGGCGTAAGGCCTCCAAGCCTCTTGATTCGAGACGGACAACTGGGTAAGCTTGAACGCAGCGGTGGGCTAAGCAGTATGCTCATCGAGAAAAACAAGTCTATCAAGGGAGGCAGTTTGATGAATCGCAGAAAATTTACCATCGCTCTCGGAACCGCGACCGCGGGTTTGGTTGCCGGATCCGCGCTGTTCGGGCAGGATGCAACAACAACAAAGGCAAAGAAGAAAGCCAAGCACGATTGCGCCGGAAAGAACACCTGTAAGGGACAGGGCGGCTGCAAGACGGGTGACAACGGTTGCTCAGGAAAGAACTCCTGCAAGGGCAAGGGCGGTTGCGCAGTTCCTCCGAAAAAGTCGTAGTAGCTCCTATCTAAAGTCCGCTGGACTTTAATAAAATAAGGGGAGCGAAGCCACTTGGACCGCTCCCCGAACTTGCTCACCTACCTGCTCCCTCGAATGTCCCCAGTCCTCAGTAAAGTTCTAACCCTTTTGTCACTTGCCCCACTCGCCTTCTGCGCGGACTACCAGATCGAAGCGAACATTCGCTACGGGCCATATCCGGAGAACGTCTTGGACATCGTCCAGTCGCCGGCCCCGGCCTTGAAGAACCGCCCCGGTGTAATCGTCATTCACGGCGACGGCGCCAAGGAGCGCACCATTGAACAATTCTGTGTGCCGCTGGTGCAGCACGACTTCGTCGTCGCGAATGTGGAGTATCGGTCGTCAGAGCCCGCGCCCACCCCAGTCAGTGATGTCATGGCAGCGGCGCAATGGTTTCACAATCACGCCGCGCGCTTCAAAGTGGATCCTAACCAGATCCTGGTGCTGGGCGAGGCTTCCGGAGGGACCTTGGCGCTGATGCTTGCCATGACGCCCGCTTCCGCCGGTCTCGGTCCCGTTACCAGAATCGTTGCGGTGATCAATTTTTACGGCGTTGATCAACTGGAACAGCCTTACGCCGCCTACATCCGTAGAGGGCTCCCGCCCATCCTAAGCATCCATGGCGATGCGGACGATCAGAGTGTGCGCCTGACCAAAGCACTGAAAGAAGCGGGAGACGATGCCGAACTGATCACCGTGCCAGGCGAAATGTCCAAACTCTGGCCCCAAATCTTCAAATGGCTCAAGAAACGGAAAATCGGGAGCTGACCGATGGCGCTACTCACACTGGTCCGCCACGGACAAGCTTCCTTCCTCCAGGAAAACTACGACAAGCTGTCCGAACGCGGTGAATCGCAATCCCGCATCCTGGGCGAATATTGGTTGCGCACCGGAGCTCGGTTTGACCAGATCTACTATGGCCCCGCGTGCCGGCACCTGCGCACCGGCGAAATCGTCGCCGAAGTCTATCGCCAGGCCGGCGTCGCCTGGCCGCAGCCGGTCACACTGCCTGAGCTGGATGAGTATCCCGGCATCGAGGTCGTGCGCACCTTCCTGCCCGGCCTCATGGAAACGCACGAAGACATCCGCGCTCTCGACGCCGAGTTCCGCCAGGCCGGCGAACAGGACGTAGCATTCCGTCTCTTCGACAAGCTTTTCGCGCGCATCACCCGCATGTGGGTGGCAGAAGAGCTGGACTCACCTGACGTTGAGCCCTGGAAGGATTTCTGCGCGCGCATCGATCGCGGCATCGGCGTGATCCGCGAAGCCGCCGGCAAGAACGCGCGCATCGCCGTGTTCACCTCCGGCGGAGTGATTGCCGCCACGGTTCGCAAGGCGCTCGATCTGGCGCCGCAGAAAACCCTGGAACTGAGCTGGACCTCCCGCAACGCCAGCTACACCGAACTGCTATTCTCCCCCGAGCGCTTCTCGCTCGCGAGCTTCAACAATCATCCCCATTTGGAGAACGAAGATCTCTTGACCTACCGGTGAATTGACGTGGCGCACGCACTCATGCGTGCCGCGTTCACACTCGTGTGAACGCTTTCTTAACCCACGCGCCTCGCGACCACCAACGTAATATCATCCGCCGGCGGCGCCCCATTCGTGAACTCCTGCACCCGCTGGTTGATGGATTCAATAATCGATTTCGCCGAATCGCGGCTTAACTCCGCTAGCGTCGCGGCCAACCGGTCTTCGCCAAATTCTTCGTCCACATCCGGCCGGCACGCCTCGGTGACGCCATCGCTGTACAACACCACCACGTCACCCTGTTCCAGTTGGCAGGTTCGCTGTTCGTACTGCGCGGCCGCCAGAATGCCCAACAGCAGGCCCCCGCCTTCCAGCTTTTCCACCGTGCCGTTGTGATGCACCAGCAACGGCGGATTGTGCCCGGCGTTGACGTAGGTGATTTGATCGCTGTGCGGATCCAACACACCGATAAAGAAACTGATGAATCGATTGGTAGGCGAATTGGTGACAACGATTCGATTGAGTCGAGTCACCAGCGCGGCCAGCTCGGTTGGGTCGTCGAATAGAACCTGCACGCGCGCCTGCAAGCTCGACATCAGCAGCGCGGCCGGCATCCCTTTGCCCGAAACGTCGGCGACGATCAAAGCCACGCGGCCATCCGGATACGACAGGAAATCGTAATAGTCGCCTCCCACTGTCCTGCAAGCCGCGTTGTATCCCGCCAGATCCACACCCGGCACCTCCGGAGCGTTGGCGGGCAGCAGTCGGCTTTGAATCTCGGCCGCTTGCGCCAGGTCTTTGGCCAGCAGACGCTCGGCCTGCTCCACCTCAGCCAGCCGCGTGTGCTCAATGCGGATCGCGGCCACGTTCGCCATCACAGTCAGCAGGTTGAGATCGTCCCTGGTGAACTCGTGAACGAAATGCGGCGAGTCCAGATAGATCAATCCAATCACGCGATCGTCAGTCTGCAGCGGCACCGCCAGCATGCTGCGAATCTGCTGCTGCACGATGCTCATGCGCTCGGCGAAAGCCTGGTCCAGCCGCGCGTCGCGCACCAGCAGCGACGTTTTTTCATTGATCACGCGATCGCGCACCATGCGGCTGATTCGGAATCCTTCGCCCCGCGCCGCGCGCACCACCAGATCGTCCCCTTCCACCGTCATCAACACGCCGCGCGCCGCGCCCACGGCGTCGATGGAAAGATCCATGATCAGTTTGAACAGGTCGTCCAGCGGCATGTTGCCCGCCAGTTCCCGTCCGGCGCGGATCAACGCTTTCATGGCCGCCCCACCTTCAATCTTTTTCTCGTCGCTCAACAATCCTTCGAGACTGGTCGCGACCGTTGTGGAAACCTGGGTGCTGGGAGCATTGGGTTCGACGAAGATCACCGTATTCGCGGCCGGAGCCAGCTTCTCCGCGAATTCCAGCGTCAAGTGGCCGGCTGTGATGCGGTCGCTCGGACCCAACGGGCGCGCCGCTTCAATGCGAACTCCGTTGACGAACGTGCCGTTCTTGCTATTCAAGTCCTGCACCGTCCACGTGTCGCCGTTCTTTTCGAGCACCATGTGCTGCCGGGAAAGCCCCGCGTCGTCCGCGTAGCAAAGTTCGCTCGCGCTCGACCGCCCCAGCGTGTACCGGTCGCGTTCCAAGGGGAGGGTGCGAGTTTTTCCGTCCGGTGTGTGGATCAACAACTCGCGAGGATCGAATTGTGGCGCAACGCCAGCCATGAGATCTAGCTTAGCGAATCAATCCGCGATAAGCTATGCAGGTACGCTCGAAAGGACATCCATGCCGAAACGGGTTCATGTAGTAATCGCTATGCTGTGCCTCTTCCTGGCACCGGCCGCTCACCCCCAGGACATCGACGTCACCAAAAAGCTCGACGGCTTCGATGACTACATGGCCAAGGTCCTTACGGATTGGAACGGGCCGGGAATCGGCGTCGGCATCGTGGTTGGCGACAAGCTGGTTTTCGCCAAAGGATATGGCTATCGCGATTACGAACACAAGTTGCCGTTTACTCCCGGAACGGTGTGCCCCATCGCATCCAACACCAAACTGTTCACCGCCATCTCGGCCGGCATGCTGGTGGAGGAAGGCAAATTGACGTGGGACAAGCCGGTGCGCGAGTCCGTCCCTTCGGTTCGCTTCTACAATGAGCAGCTCAACAATGCCGTGACGCTGCGCGACATGTTGTCGCATCGCACCGGAATCACGCGGCACGACACCATTTGGTACAAATCCGATTTTACGCGCAAGGAGTTGTTCGACCGGTTGAAGTATCTGGAGCCGCAGGAGCCCATGCGCCAGACCTTCCTCTACAACAATCTGATGTATGCGGCCGTCGGCTACATGATCGAGCTGCAGTCCGGGAAAACCTGGGAGCAGTTCGTGCGCGACCGGATTCTAGATCCGCTGGATATGAAATCCACCAGCTATAGCATTGCCGACATGCTGAAGCAGCCCGAACACGGCGTCGGCTTTACTGAAAGACGCGATTCGTTCGATCTCTACAAAATTCCTTATTACGAAGACATCACCGGCGTGGCGCCGTGTGGAGCCATCGTGTCGAACATCAACGATATGTCGCACTGGCTGATCGCGCTGATGAATGATGGCCAGTACCAGGCGAAGCACGTGCTTCCCTCAGATGTGCTGAAGCAGACGCTGCAGCCCGCCATCGCGCTGCCCAACACCGCCGCCGAACAGCGCGGCTGGTGGGAGTCGCTGAACGCCGCCTATGGCATGGCCCGCCAGACCAGCGTTTACCGCGGGCACCTGATCACGTTTCACGGCGGCGACCTGCCCGGCTTCCACACGCAAGTATCATTCATGCCGAAGGAGCACATCGGCGTCCTAGTGTTCGTGATCGGAAATCATACGGCGCCGTTGTACAACCTGGTCACTTACAACGTGTACGAGCGGCTGCTCGGAATGGATCAGACACCCTGGATACAACGGGTGCTCGACATTCGCCTGAAGGGCAAGCAGGCCGGAACGGAAGCCCGCAAGAAAGCCGGCGAAGACCGCGTTGCGAACACTCACCCCTCCCACCCGCTAGCCGATTACGCCGGCGATTACGAGAACCCCGCGTACGGCGTAATGAAAATCGCGCTGAAAGACAATCAGCTCCAGTTCGACTTCCACAAGATCAAAATGCCGATGACGCATTTTCACTACGACCGCTTTGACACGCCCGATGACGAGCAGGACGGCAAGTGGTCCGTGAGCTTCCGCACCAATCCGCAGGGCGATGTGGAGCAAGCTCTCATGTCGCTGGACGAAGCCGAGGCGGTGTTCACGCGCAAGCCCGAAACGCTCGACGCCAAGCTCCTTGTTCAATTGGCTGGCACCTACGCGACGCCAACCGGAGGTACATTCGAGGTGAAATACCAGGAAACGAGCGGCCTCGCCCTGGTGGAGCCAGGCGCCCCGCCGCTGCCTCTCAATCAGGTGAAGGGGCTTCGATTCCGCACTCCGCAATTCTCCGACGTAATCTTCGAGTTCGTCATGGAAAATGGCCAAGTCAAGGCGCTCAAGCAGACGGATCCGGGTGGTGAGTTTTCGTTTCCGAGGAAATAATCAGCCACATTCTTCTGGACTTCCCACAATCCGACTTTCGGCCAACCTCGGAATTTGAAGGTGGTTTGCGCGTTAATTGGCAAAGTGGCGGCCCAAAGAAAGATCTACCCTTGACGACTACACCGGAGTTGTTTTTCAAAACGTCGAATATAAACCACTGCCTCCTCGCTACGGGCTAGGCTCGCTTTGTCCGAGTGGCCGACGATCCACCCGGAACTCCAGCACGCACGTGAGATCGTTGGAACGACCTCGGACGCAGCGTTGGCCTCGGGTTGTAGGGATGAGTGTTAGAGTGGGGAATCCCCGATGGCCAACTCCGATGGTTCATCCAGCACTCGCCAGCTCTTGCTGTATTTCGGCCTGATGTCGCTGCTGGTGAACGTGGTCAACCCCGGCTTCCTACTGGACATTCCAACGTCCTACATGCTGAAGAATATCCTTCATGCGCCCGCTTCCCAGATCTCCGGATTCCGCTTGCTCACGGGCGTTCCTCTTTATCTGGGGTTCGCCTTCGGCATGGTACGCGATCTTTGGAATCCGGTTGGCCAGCGTGATCGAGGATACTTCCGTATCTTTGTCCCGCTCATGGTCTGCGTCCTCGCGTGGATGGCGCTCTCCCGCACAACCTACCTGGGACTTCTCATCGGAATGCTGCTGACGACGGTCGCATACTCATTCATCTTCGCCGCCTTTCAAGGCTTGACGGCTCTCATCGGTCAGGAGGCTCTGATGACCGGGCGCCTGAGCGCCGTATCCAACATATTCCTGTTTCTTCCAGTGGGTGCAGCATACTTCGCCTCAGGATTCATGGCCGAACGCCTCTCTCCTCGCCAGATCTTTCTCATGGTCCTCGCCCTCACCACAACGCTCAGCGTGTTCGGCTTCTGGAAGCCTCGCTCCGTCTTCAGTCACGCCTATGACAACCCGCATGCCAAAGGCACGAACTTTTTTGGAGATGTACGGCGGCTGCTGAAGCATCGTGCCATCTACCCGGTTGTGCTGATCAACCTGCTGTGGAACTTCACCCCCGGGTTCCTTCACGCCCATGCAGTTCTTTCTGACCAATCAGCTCCACGCGTCGGATGCGATCTATGCAGACTTTTTGGGTCTGTATAACCTTGTCTTTCTCCCGCCCATTCTGCTCTATGGATTCCTATGTACGAAGTTTCCGCCACGTAAGCTTCTGCTGTGGTCTGTGATCATAGGAGTGCCGCAGTTTATTCCAATGGCCTTTATCCACACCGGACAGCAGGCTCTTCTGGCTGCGGTGCTAATTGGGTTGATGGGCGGCCTGGCTAACGCGGCCTGCATCGATATCGCTATACGCGCTTGCCCTCCCGGCTTGCAGGGAACGCTGATGATGATGATTGCAGCCACCTTTGCGCTCTCCATGCGCGCCGGGGATGTGCTGGGCTCGTGGATCTATGGTTTGAGTCCAAAGTACGGCTTCCAGTATTGCGTGATTGCGATTACCGTGACCTACGCGCTCATCTTGCCCGTGATCCCGCTTATCCCCAAACAACTCACCGCCACTGCCGATGGAGAACCGAACCCGGAAGAGGAAGCTTTGGTTCTCGCGGAAATTGGCAACGCAGGGGGACCCACCTAGTGGCGCCTCACGATCCTCGTACAAGAGCAAAAGACCTCAGACACCTGCCAACGTCCGAGTTACGCGCCACTCGGACAAAGCCCGCTTAGAAGAGATTGGCCGCAAGTTTTTGGTAGCATAGCGATGGATCATCGAGCGTTGCTTCGCCACTCGTTCACTAGCAGCCCTGGAAAGGAACAATCTGCCATTCAGCAATGAAGAGATTTCAACCCAGGGGCGATCGCCGTTTAGGAAAGCAGGATCGGCGGCAGCTTCACGTGCTTTACGAAGACGATGCCGTTGTAGTCCTCAATAAGCGGGCCAAACTGCTCGCGGTGCCCGCGGATGACTCCGATACCCCATCTGCGCTTTCTATTCTTTCGGCAGAACTGAAATCAAAGAGGCAACGGGCCTTTGTCGTACATCGCATCGATCGTCATACGTCTGGGATTCTGCTCTTCGCAAAAACCTGGCCAGATCGAGAAGCACTCGTGCAACAGTTTATCCGACACACCCCGGTGCGGGAATATCTCGCGGCAGTTCGTGGTCATCTCCGCTTTAAAGAAGGGACTCTGGTTCACTACTTTCGGCAAGAAGGAATGTTTCAAAAGGTGACCACAGAATGCGATCCAAAATCGGCTCGCGCTGAACTTCGCTATTCCGTGGAACATCGCCTTAGGGGCGCATCGCTCGTCCGAGTCTCGCTGGTGACCGGATTACAAAATCAAATCCGTGTTCAGCTTTCAGCGATCGGCCACCCGGTCATCGGCGACAGAAAGTACAATCCATCAGAAAAGCTGGAACGGCGAATTACTCGCGTCGCTCTCCACGCGGCGCGTCTTCAGTTCATTCATCCACGTTCGGGAGAGAGCGTCTGCGTTGACTGCGAACCTCCTCCGGACTTTCAGTCTCTTCTTCAGGCATTAGGGTTCCCAATCCGCAGGGGTCGATGAAGCTCCCGCCATGCAGTTCGCAGCTGCGGAGCCATTCCCGAACAGGACACGACTCCGCCTCCGGTTCCGGCGTCATAGGCGTCAAGGAATTGATCCGAAATTCTTTGACTCGTGGTCCAGAAACGGCGTTGTGGGAGATTACCCCTTAGTCTTCACATCAGCACGAATCTCAGGATGCCAAAATCTCACCCAACGATCCAAACGTCCACCCGACCCATAAATATGGGACGATCACGTTAGATGAAAACGACACTCGAAATCCCCGACGCTCTCTTCCAGCGTGCCAAGTCGGCGGCGGCCGAACAAGGAATCCCCTTCCGGGAATTAGTGTCAGAGGCGCTGGCAGAAAAGTTGCGCGTTCAGGGACGCAAAGACAAGCCGTGGCTCAAAACGTTCGGCAAACTTCGTAGTCTGCGCAAAGAGTCGGCCAGCATCAGCCGCACAATCGAACAAGAGTTCGGCCGCATCGAACCACGGGATTGGCAGTGATCCTGGACACCAACGGACTGTCAGCCATGGCGGGTGGCGACATGAAGTTGGCGCCCCTACTTCAACAAGCACCCGAGCTGGCAGTGCCGGTAATTGTGCTGGGCGAGTATCAATACGGCATCCGGCTCTCGCGTCATCGGATGCGGTACGAATCGTGGCTAACCGAACTCCTCACCACTTGCCGCGTGCTGGTCGTCGATGAGAAAACTGCCGGCCTATATGCCCAGGTACGTCATGAACTGAAACGGAGCGGTCACCCGATACCAGAAAATGACATCTGGATCGCCGCCCTTGCCCGCCAGCACAATTCCCCCCTTGTCACCCGCGACCAAGATTTTGACTTTGTCCCCGGCCTAACCCGTCTCAACTGGTAGCCGCCACATCCCCATTCACCGCATCCGCCCGCCCAAATCTCCTCACTCCTCCACAACATGCGCTCCCGCCACCCCTCCTGCCCGCCCCGCCGCCAGCTACAATCGCTCCGGAACTTGAATCTTCAAAAAGGACCACTCGACATGTCTACAGCCAGCCAGATCGCGAACGCCGCCAACGCCCAGCTCAGCACCGGACCTCGCACTGAAGAAGGAAAGCGCCAGTCCTCTCAAAACGCCCGCACCCATTCGCTCACCGCCCAGCATCCCGCTATCCCCGATGAAGACCGTGCCGCGTTTGATCAACTTCGCGCGCACCTGCATGCCGAGACCAAACCGCAAGGCGCGCTCCAGGAAATTATTTTCGAAGAGCTGGTCCACTCCGCCTGGAACCTCCGCCGTGTCCGCGCCATGGAAGCCGAGCTCAACGCCTCTGCACCCGACGCCCTTCTTGTCGATGATGCACTTCTCAACGCCGACGGCCCCGCCGCCAAGCTCGATCGTCTCGCACGCCATCACACCCGCATCGAGCGAGCCTTCTTTCGTTCTTTGCGCGAGCTCAAGGCTCTTCAGACGGACGCCGCGCTCAGCCTTACACTCCCTGCTTATTTCATGAAGATAGCGCCCCCCCTCGCCTCGCGCACGCAGATTGCAAAACGAACCCAATTCCTCGCGACCAATGATCGCGTTTTGGAGGCTGACGATTACCAATCAGCCCAGGATCTGGAGGAGGGAGCCCTCGGCCGCGTCCTCCACCAGCATGCCCGCGCCGCGGCCGCCGAGCCTGCCGATCTCTCTATGTTCGCGCACTAGAATAGCCCCACCCGGCCGCCCATCACATTGTCCGCGTTACAGGGAACGTTCCTCTGGACCCAGGATTATCCACGTGCCGATCGTCATTTCGCACAGCCCGTGCGACGCTTGACTCGCCTGGACGTTCGTTCGGTCGCGCAATCGGTGAATCTCGAAGACAGCGACGACGTCTACAACTTGCCGTGGCTCTACGTCGTCCAGGTGGGCGAATGGGGGCTTACGGAAGCGCAAGCCACAGTGAGCGTGATTATCTGCTGCTCGGCGGCTTCTTTGTCGCGGCGCTGGTCGCGGTTTTCGAGGAGGCAGCACGCCGTTTGCTCGAACAGACCGACAAAGCGCCGGCGCAGATTTCCGCGGCTTGCGATTCAGCGGCGCGGACCTGATGCGGCGCGTTCTCCAGCGCCTCCTGGGTAAGAGGCCGCACGAATATCGCGGCCATTTCCATCGGCCGGTGTCGCCACGCTGTTTTGGAAGAGATTGAGACGATCGCCGCACGTCGGTGAGCTTGCTCGGAAGCAACGAGTCTTACGGCGGATGGGATCGGGGAACTGCGCCACGGCTTCTACTTCGACTGGACCGATAGCACAGCCCCAATCAACCAATGCGTCAATAGATCCCGACGAACGCAGCTTACGGCGATCCACTTTGACGATACGTCGTTGTCCCGCTGGTGCCGCCTCGGGGTCCCCAACGGCCTTTTGGGAACTCGCGGTAAACCTTTGCGTGCGATTGCAACTTAAGTTACCGCTCACGTACCCTGCACCACGAAAATCTCTCAAGAATTTGTCCGCCCCTGCACACACCGTCCCAGTACCGGACGCCCCCGATACTTAGTCCCATCCCCCCAACCTCTTCATCCTCAAACCCTTCCACCCTGGCCCCCCTCGTGCTCTTTTTTTAACAAAGGTATTGACCTACGAAGCCTTTCGTATTAACCTGGAACCATGACGAAGCAACACCGTCCCACCGATGGCGAACTGGAGATCCTGCGCGTCCTCTGGCGCGAAGGTCCGTCCACGGTGCGCGACGTCCACAGCATTCTTTCGAAGGCGAAACCGGGCACCGGCTACACAACGGTCCTCAAGCTGATGCAGATCATGGCCGACAAGGACCTGGTGAGCCGCGACGAAAAGAACAAGGCCCACGTCTATTCGCCGCGCATTCGCGAGGACCAGACGCAGAAGCAGATGGTGGGCGATCTGCTGGATCGCGTCTTCGGTGGCTCAGCGGCGCGCATGGTGATGCAGGCCCTCGCAACCAAAAAAGCCAATCCCCAGGAACTGGCGGAGATTCGGCACATGCTGGACGAATTTGAACAAAACGGAGGCGCACGATGAATCGGACGCTAGTGGATGCGCTCGGCTGGGCGCTCATACATTCCTTGTGGCAATGTGCCGTTATCGGCATTCTCTTCGCGGCGGCTAACCTGACATTGCGGCGTGCCAGCGCGAACCTGCGCTACATGCTTTCCTATGCCGCGCTTCTCGCCATGCCGGCCTCGGCCGTCGCCACCTTCTTCGCATTGTTCAGGAACCATGATCTTTCGGCCGCTCTACCGCCATCCATGCCCGTCCTCGGCCGCATCGCCACGGATCATCTGCCCTCCGCTGCAATCGCGCCATCGTCCAATCCACTGCCTTACCTAACTATGGTCGTCTGGTTCTGGCTGGCCGGCGTGGTTGCAATGTCGGTCTGGTCCGCCACTGGTTGGTTCATCGCGCAACGCCTGAAGCGCCGCAGCAAGCGCGCTCTTCCCCAAGTCTGGCAATCGAGGCTGGCTGATTTAGCCGGTCAACTCGGGGTTCGTCGCGGCATACGTCTGTGCGAGTCCACTCTCGCTCAAGTGCCAGCTGTCATTGGATGGATCCGGCCCGTGATCCTGATTCCCGCCGGCGCATTGATCAATCTCAGCGCTCAGGAACTGGAAGCGATACTGGCTCACGAGCTGGCGCACATCCGCCGCCTCGATTACGTCGCCAACTTGCTGCAAAGCTCTATCGAAGCGTTGATGTTCTACCATCCCGCCATGTGGTGGGTCGCGAAACGAATCCGCGCCGAGCGCGAAAACTGTTGTGACGATCTCGCCATTGTGGCGTGCGGCGACCGCGTGGTTTACGCTCGCGCTCTCACGGCTCTAGAAGAACTGCGAAGCGGTTATCCGCAATTCGCCATGGCTGCCACCGGAGGCCCGCTGCTCAGCCGCGTACGGCGTTTGCTTGGCAAGGATGATCCTCGCCGGCGTTCGCTTCCGGTGTGGATGGCGCTCGCCACGGTGTTGATCGCGGTGCTGGCAGTGACCAGTGGAATCCGTTTGCGCGCTCAGAGCGACCCCGATCCGGTTCCGCCCCAACCTCCGGTACCCCCTGCCGCCGTGCAGTCGGTTCCCGCTAGACCTCGTGCCCCCCGCGCGCCAGTGCCTAATGCAGAACCGGCCGAATCCATCGAGCCATCCGCGCCTCGGGCATTCGTCGCGCCAACCGCGGCGAGCGTCGGCCATGGGATCAGTGCCGGATCAGGCGAAGGAGTGGCAGCGCCAGCATCGTCCGCCGCGCCTGGCGCTTCGGCCACCGCTCCCACGCCATTCGCCGCAGTGGGAGCGTACCACGTTGCAGCTCTTGCCGCTCCGGCACAATCCGCCACAGTCGCCGCTGCTAATCGCCGAGAAGGTTATCTGGCCGGCTTGGTGGATGCCGGCTACACGCAAATCTCGGTGGACGAAATCATCGCCCTCCGCGACAACGGCGTGGAGCCAAAATATATTCAGGGCATGCTGCGCGCGGGTTTCGGTACGCCATCACCCAAAGATCTGATCAATCTGCACAATAGCGGCGTCTCTCCGGAATATGCTCACAAGGCAGTCGCCGCGGGCATCCCCAGCATCAATGTGGAGCGCATGATCCACCTGGCCCAGAACGGAGTGGATCTCGACAACGTCCAGCGCATCCACGCCTTGGGATTCGGCCCGTTCAGCATCGAACAACTCATCGATCTGCATAACAATGGCGTTCCCTCCGGCCTCTTCGAGGCGCTTAAGGAATCCGGATATACAAAAGTGGACGCGCATCAGGCGGCGGAGGCACAACAGAGTGGACTCTCCGCCAAATCGCTGCGCAACCTTCGTGACCAAGGCTTCAAAGGCCTGACGTTCGAACAGGTAATTAAGCTCTGCCGGGCCGGCGTAATTTAGGAGGCGATTTATGAAGCCCATGAAATTTAGATTTAATGAACCGGTTGCCATCTCGCTCTGCATTCTGGTCGTGTTAATAGCGCAAGCGGCCGACACCACGGTTCCAACCACGGGAACCTGGAGCCTCAATAGATGGATGGCTGGAAGCGGCAAAGTACAGCTCTCGCTGAAGCGTTCCACCATGACCTCCACTTGGGTGGAAAGCTCCGACTACCGCGTCGAGGATCTGAAAGGCCTCTCGCGCGATGATATGAACACGCTCCACGCCAATGTGCACTTCGAACTTCAGCGCGATGCGGGCAGCCTGGTTTGCGTAGGCTCGATCGTGGCTGGAGTGGGCGGCGGCCGTTTCAGCTTCGCCCCGAATCCTTCGTTCATCAGCCAAATGGAAAAGCTCGGATTCTACGATATCAACGAGAGCCGGTTGTTTCAGATGGCTCTCATGGATATCAATCTGCAATATGCGCGCCAACTGATCAAGCTCGGAATGCATGATCTGACCACGCGGGAGTTGATCGACTTGAAAAGCCGCAACATCACTCCCGAATATATCGCCGAAATCCGAAACAGTGGTTACGATTTTTCCGGCGCCGACATGATCCGCCTCAATGACCACGGCGTCGAAGGCAGCTTCCTTCGCGAACTCAATAAGGCCGGTTATCATCTCAGCGCCAATGAGGTAACTGAACTGCACGATCATGGCGTCGACGGGCGCTACGTTCGCGACCTGGATGCCGCCAAGTATCGTTTCTCGGCGGAGGACCTGGTTCGAATGCACGATCACGGCGTTTCCACCGACACCATCGCGCAACTAAAACAGAATGGTTACGCGCTCAACCCCGAGCAACTCATCCAGTTGAACGACCATGGCGTCTCGCCCAGTTTTGCCGCCGACGTAAAGCGCGCCGGTGTGGCTCTGGATTCGAAGCAGATGATCCAACTGCACGATCACGGCGTGGACTCGGATTTCCTCCGCGCGCTGCACGACAGCGGCTACCAGCTCACTACCGACGAAATCATTCACCTCCACGACCATGGCGTCTCGCCGCAGTTTCCGAAACAACTCAAAGCCTGCGGCTACACGCGACTGTCAGTCGATGAGATCACCCGCATGTGGGAGAACGGCGTGAATGGCGATTACATCGCTCGCCTGGAAGCCAGCGGCATGAAGAACCTGACGCCCGAACAAATCATCAAGCTAAAACAGCACGGCATCGACTGAGATGGAATGAGAAGGCCGGTC
>PMOK01000023.1 GCA_003162425.1 Bryobacterales bacterium
TCTTGGACCCGACGTTGCTTTGCGCCCTTCCGTCGATAGCCCACGTTCTGTGATGTTGTCCCCGGACGGGACGCGAGTGGTCTACATCTCGGGCAGTCCCGCCCGGCTCTACACTCGTCGGCTGGATCAGACCAAAGCCAACGAACTCCCAAGCACGGAGGGGGCCGTCATGCCTTTTTTTTCGCCGGACGGACTGTGGATCGGGTTCTTCACCGGCAACAAGCTGAACAAGATCTCGGTAGACGGCGGTGCAGTGGTTCCGCTAACGGATACATTCGGCGCCACCGGAGCAAGCTGGGGCAACGACGGCAACATCATCGTGGGGCAAGGCTTGAACAAGGGCCTGTTGCGGGTTCCCGCGAGCGGAGGAGATCCCACAACGGTGGCGGAGCCGGCGCCGGGGGAATCCGACTACACATGGCCGCAAATCCTGCCGGGTGGCAAAGCTGTTTTGTTTGTGGCTTTCGCAACAACAAGGACCTCCAATACTGCCAACATCGAGGTCTACACATTCGCCGATCGGCGGCGCAAGACGCTGGTGCGGGGCGGCACTTGCCCCCGCTATCTCCCCAGCGGCCACCTGGTTTACACCAGCAAGGGAACGCTGTTCGCGATCGCCTTTGACGTGACCCGGCTGGAGACGAGCGGGACGCCCGTCGTGCTACTGGATGACGTTGCCTACGAGGCACAGTATGGTGACACGGATGTGGATTTCTCCGAGACCGGCACTCTGGTTTACCGCAGGGGCAGCGGGGGCGGCAAATCCGGAATACGGACCATGCAATGGGTGGACAGCGCGGGCCAGAGAGAAACCCTGCGGGCTAAGCCCGACGCCTACTCCGATCCGCGGCTCTCTCCGGACGGAAAACGGATGGCATTCGTTGTCGGGGAAGGAGCCAGCCGGGACGTACGGGTGTACGACCCGCAGCGGGATGTGATGACGAGGCTGACGTTCGACGGCGGGCCGTACTCTTCACCGATCTGGAGCCCCGACGGCCGCTACGTGGTTTTCGGCGCCATCGGGAAGGGGATGTTCTGGACCCGCGCCGATGGCTCCGGCCAGGCCCAGCCGTTGACCCAGAGCAAGGACCTCCAGAACCCGTGGTCCTTCACGCCAGACGGCAAGCGGCTGGCATACTACGAGATTGCCGGAAACTCGCATATCTGGACGCTTCCGATGGAGGATCAGGGCGGGCAGTTGAAGGCGGGCAAACCCGAGCAATTTCAGAAGAGCCAGTTCGGCGATTTCACTCCGATGTTCTCGCCCGACGGCCACTGGCTGGCGTATGCATCCGACGAAACGGGGAAGGACGAGGTGTATGTGCGGGCCTATCCGCCTCGGGCCTCCTTGCAGGGCGGCAAATGGCAAATCTCGATTAACGGTGGCGACGGACCTTTGTGGTCGCGGAATGGCCACAAATTGGTGTACCTGTCGGGCGGCCAGCTCATGGCGGTGAGCTACTCGGTCAACGGTGACTCATTCGTGGCGGAGAAACCGCGGGTTTGGATCGAAAAGCTCGGTGGAGGTGACTACGCACTGGCCCCCGACGGCAAGCGCGTAGCCGTGCTGACTCCCGTGGCGTCGACGCAGGGACCAAAAGCCGAGCATGAAGTGACCTTCCTATTCAATTTCATGGACGAGCTGCGCCGCCGCGTGCCGGTGACTAAATAACACGAAAGGTGCGCTACCATTGCATCTGCGTCAAGTTGGTCGGATTCCGCCCGAAGAGTCGGCTTCTCGTCATGTGGCCAATAGCCTTAGGCTGTTCGTACCTTGCCGACCGTCTGGAGGACTCGAACCACCGTCCCAACACCAATGCGCATCTGGCCGGCAATTCTCTCGATCGAGAGCCCGGTTTCACGTAACCGCACGACTTCATCTCGATTGAAAATCCGACGCGGGCGCCCAATTGCATTTCCGGTCTTTGTGCCGTGTGCCTTGGCGGCCCGCATTCCGGCGCTGACACGTTCGCGGATCAATTCCCGCTCGAACTGAGCTACGGCGGCGAGGATGTGCATCAGGAGCTTGCTGGCCGGGTTGGACTCGTCCGTGTCGAGGCCCTGCGAGGTGGCAATGAAGCGAATCCCGAGGCTCGCCAATTCCTGAATGCCGGAGACGCAGTGAACCAGCGAGCGGCCGAACCTATCAAGCTTCCAGACGATCACCACGTCGAACTTCCGACGCCGAGCATCCGCGATGAGTTGATCGAGTCCAGGGCGGGAGGCCTTTGCTCCGCTCATCTGGTCCTGGTAGACGCTGGCCAGCTCCCAGCCGCGGCGTTCGACGTACTCCTTCAGCTCGCGGATCTGGATGGCGTTGGTTTGGTCGGCGGTGGACACGCGAGCGTAAATCGCTGTTCTCATTAGGTGCTCCTCATTGAAGCTCGACGTTAGATTCGAAATATGCTGATTCCGCTTCAGCATGAAAGACTAGTATGCCGACTCCGCTTCAGCATGTCAATATGGTTGTTGAAGTTTTCCTGAAACGGCTTTAGCATTAAGACAATGCCTCGCAAGAGTGCCGTGTCGGAGTACTTAGCAAAGATTGGCCGCAAAGGCGGCAAGGCTAGCGGGAAAGCGCGAATGGAAAAGCTCACTCCTGAAAAGCGGTCCGAAGTAGCTCGACTGGCCGCCACCGCCCGCTGGAAGGTATCCAAGAAGAGTCACAGATCGGCGCCGGCGGAGGAGTGACCCGCTGTCACTTCCGTTCCTCAAACAAACCTGACATCGTTACCCCGAGTGCTTGGGCTATCCGGATTAGGTTCCGCAGGGAAGGGTTGCGTCGCGCCACCTCGATTCCGCCAAGGTATGTGCGGTGCATCTGAGCCTCCTCCGCAAGTCGCTCCTGTGACCAACCCTTGTCGTGACGCAGCTTGCGGATTCGGAGCGCCAGATTCCTCACGATCATGTCCTCGGATTTCAAGCCCCATCATCTGAGCGTACACTCTATTGGTCTACAGAATATGAGTAACAATCTCGCTATAATCTGGACGTACAGACTTTAAGATGGCGCACAGGATCTATATCGATGACGGCAAGGCCGCCATGATGTACGTCGGCCAGGAGCCATGGCATGGGCTAGGCACGAAGCTGGAGCATCCGGCCACCGCAGAGGAGGCGATCAAGGCGGCGCACTTGGACTGGACCGTCAAGAAAATACCGCTGTACGCCTGGGGCGAGGGCGTTGCGTACCCGATCGATGACAAGTTCACCGTGGTTCCGGTCCATTTGTGGGGACAAGAGAAATGCCCAACATTCGGAATCGTCGGTCGGGACTACACGCCCATGCAGAACCATGAGGCGTTCCAGTTCTTCGACCCGATCGTCGGTGAGGGCGCGGCGATCTACCACACGGCTGGTGCTCTAGATGAAGGGCGCCGGATCTGGCTCCTCGCGAAGTTGCCTTCGGACATCGAGGTCGCTGCGGGCGACATCACGCATAAATACCTACTGCTGAGTAATTCCCACGACGGGACTGGCAGCGTTCAGATCAAGTTCACACCGACGCGAGTGGTCTGCCATAACACCCTGACCATGGCACTCCAAGAAGGCGAAAGTGCGATCCGTGTACCACATACGCGTGACATCAATGAGCGTCTGAAAGCGGCGCGAGAAAACCTTCACCTCATAAACACGAAGTACGAAGAGATCGAGCGTGTGATGACAGACATGGCAAGAGTCATGATGGAAGGGCGCCTCGCTAACTACTTGAAGCTGGTTTTCCCAGACCCACCAAGCTCAAAGGATCGGCGCGAGTTCGAGCGGATGCAGGAGCAGCGGCGGCGGGCGGCGGTCCTCTTCACTAAGGGAAAGGGGAATGATCTGAAAGGCGTGGCGGGGAGCCTTTGGGCCGCCTACAACGGCATCACCGAGATGATCGATCACGGTCGAAACAGGCGCACACCCGAACAACATCTGGAACACATCTGGTTTGGTGGCGGATGCAACGTCAAAATTCGTGCGTACGAGGTCGCGAAGCAACAGATGCAGAAGGCATGGCGGGATTGAACGGTTCGACAAGTTTGTCAACAGTGTGGGCAACATAGCAACATATGGTGCGGGTCACCGAACGGATGTTTCCAAATGCCACTCGTTGGTACACATGTTGCGTCGGAGGACATGGAGATTGCCATCATCGGTGCGAACTTTGAAGAACGCATCATCAGGCCCGTACCACTGGTCGAGTACTTCCTCAACCATGTAATCGATTTCGCCAAGCTGGAAGCGGACCGGTCGCTCATCTTCCTTTCGGCCGGAGTAGCATTCCACACGCAGTTTCATCTGACTCCACTATTATCGTGCTGAGCGGCTGATCAGTCACGTGAGTCCGTTCACCGCGATGGACGCAAGAGCATGGAGGCTGAGAAATCCTCGCATTGCACCCCATGGCCGGCGTTTTCTCGAACTCGTTGCTGGGCTGTGTACCCAAACAAAACGGGAGGCTTACGCATTAATGAGCACTACTTGAAATGGATTTAGGGATTGTTAGGAAATAAAC
>PMOK01000337.1 GCA_003162425.1 Bryobacterales bacterium
AAACACAAGAATCGCCCGATGCGTCAAAAACGAGAAACGAGAAACGAGAAACGAGAAACCAGAAACGATCGGATAAACTAATGACGTGTCTCCCGTCGACGAACCCGCGCCACCCCCACCCGCGCCACGCCTCACCCTCCGCGCCCGCTGGAACCAACTTCGCAATTGGTGGCGACGCACCTGGATCAATATCCGGCCAGGCCCCGAAGCCCGCAAGGGCGCCGCTTGGGCCGTCATCGCTGCCGCTGTGTGGGCCGCCATCATCGGAGGAATCTACCTTGAGTCCGGCTTCAGCCGTTGGATCGATTTCCCGTTCGCGTTCGCCGTCGCCGCCGTCGGCATCCCCCTCATCGCCGTCCTCGTCGCTTTTCTCCTCACCATACTTCGCAAGCTCCCACGCCTCGCGACGGGATTCATCGTCGGCGGCTGCATTTTTATCGCTCTAGCATTCGGCCCCATCGGTCCGGCGTTCGCAGCGGCCGTAACCCTGATCGAAGTCATTCTCGGCGCAACCATAGCAACATTCCTCTTCGGTCACTTCCGCGAAGCCGCTCTCAGCAAGAAGATCATCACCATCACGCTCTTCGCCGCTTCGCTCGCTGGAAACGTCTGGCTCTACATGTTTCTCTCACGCGAAGGCGAAATGGGCGATATCCTGCGGCTCCAGCAAACCGCCTCGCCCGCGCCCGCTCAGCTCTCCGCTCCCAACCCCGCCAATCCCGGCCCATACGCAGTCAAGTTCCTCACCTACGGAAGTGGCACAGATATTCGCCGCCCCGAATACGCAAAATCAGTGGCAATCAAAACCACGACGGTCGACGCCTCGCCCTTCTTCAAGGATTTCACCGGATGGAAAGCCAATCTTCGGAAACGCTACTGGGGTTTCGGCATGGACAAACTGCCGCTCAACGCCCGCGTCTGGTATCCCGATGGCCCCGGACCCTTCCCGCTCGCGCTCATCGTTCACGGCAACCACAACATGGCCGACTTCTCCGATCCCGGCTATCAGTACCTCGGCGAATTGCTCGCAAGCCGCGGCTTCATTCTGGCTTCGATTGACGAAAATTTCCTCAACAGCGGCCTGTTTCACGATCCTCCCAAACAGCAGGCCGTCCGCGGATGGATGCTGCTCGAGCACCTGAAACAATGGCGCACCTGGAATTCGACGCCCGGCAATCCGTTTTATCAAAAAGTGGATACGAACAACGTCGCCCTCATGGGACACTCCCGTGGTGGCGAAGCCGTAGCCACCGCCGCCCTCTTCAACCAGCTCGACTATTATCCCGACGACGCCACCATCCACTTCAACTATCGATTCCCCATCAAGTCGCTCGTAGCCATCGCCCCCGTCGACGGCCAATACAAGCCGGCCGGACAGTGGCGCATCATCCAGAACGTGAGTTATTTCACCATCCAAGGCGCCAACGACGGTGATGTGTCTTCATTCGATGGCAGCCGCCAGTTCGATCACGTACGCTACACCGAACCTGGACCCTGGTTCAAATCCGAGCTCTACATCTATCGAGCCAATCACGGCCAGTTCAATTCAGTTTGGGGACGATCCGACGCCGGTGAGCCGCTCGGCTGGTTCCTGAACCTGAAACCTCTGCTCGACCCCGGCGATCAGCGAAAAATCAGCAAGACCTACATATCCGCGTTCCTCGAAGCCACGCTCCACAACCGCCGCGAGTATTTGCCCATGTTCCACGATTACCGCCGCATTCGCTCCTGGCTTCCCGACACGCTCTACATGAACCGCTATTTGGACGCGTCCTACAGAGTCATCAGCAATTTTTCCGAAGACGCCGACGTCACCACCACCACCGTTCCGGGCGGCCACATTCAAGCCCAAAATCTTTCTATCTGGCGCGAAGACCCCATTCCCTACCGCCAGGGTGATCGCGGTTACAACGGCGTATTTCTCGGCTGGAATCACAAGGCGTCCGCGCCGGTAGCGGTGTATTCGATATCGCTGCCGGCCACTCTCGCCAAAGAATGGAATCTCGGAGCGAACTCCATTCTTACAATGTCGCTGGCCGTCACCGAAGACAAAGCCGATCCTCCGGGGAAAAAGCCCGGTGACAAATCCAAAGACGACGACAAGGAAGACAAAAAGAAAAAGCCGGAGCCAACCGACTTCACCGTTGAAATCGAAACCTCCGACGGCGCCGTCTCACGCCAGCCGCTCAGCCATTTTGGCGTTCTCCTACCGCCGTTCAAAGTCCGCTTAACCAAGCTAGCCAAACTCGATGAAATCGCCTATGAAAAGGAATCGGAGCCGATCTTCCAAACCATCGATCTCCCGTTATCCGCCTTCTCAATCGACCCCGCCAAAATCAAAACCATTCGTCTACGTTTTGACCGGACACCCATGCGCGTTATCATCCTCAGTCAACTCGGCCTCACCCCGTGAACTCATCGCCCCCGACGAAAAATCCGAAATTCCCAAGCGGTCAGGGTCAGATCATTCACCCCACCACCCGACTTGCTGCGCGTCACTTCACTCCAATCCGAACCAGCAACCTGCACCCGCCCGCTGTAAGCCCGATTCGAACAATTGATCGCAACCAGAAACTCTTCGCCCCCACCACGCCGCACATAAGTCACTACCCGATCAGGATCGCTATTCCCGAGCCACTCCGTCTCACCCTGCCGCAGCGCCGCGTGCGCCCGCCGCAGCGGAATCATCATTCGATAGAACTCCGCAAATTCCGGACGCCGCTCCCCAATCTGCCAGAACACCGGCAATCGCTCAAACAATGCCGGCGCTCCCGATTCAGTAGTATCGCCAACCTCCATGCCGTTATAAAGCATCGGCACGCCATCCAGCGTAAACATCAGCGCCGAAGCCGCCAGCGCGCCGCGTTCGCCAAACCGGGCAATGGCGCGCTTTTCATCGTGATTATCGGAAAATCTGAGATGCAGCGCCCCCTTTGGATACACGCGACGCTCTTCATCCCATTCCTTTCGAAGATCGGCCGCCGGCGCCGTGCCGTTCTCGAACACGTCCGTCAGCTTGCTGTGCAGTGGCCAGGAATAATCCAGATCGAACGCCTTCGCCACCAGTTCCGGCGAATGCCACTCAGCCAGCATCATGATGTCCGGCTTCACTTTCTCCAGTTCAGCGCGCGCCTTCTCCCAAAAATCCGTGAGGACCATCCCCGCCACGTCGCAGCGAAAACCATCCAGATCGAATTCATGGATCCAATAAACCAGCATGCGCGTCATGTACGCGCGCAGTTCCGGATTTCCATAATCCAGCCCCGCGACATCCGCCCAGTCCGGCACCGGCGAAATAATCTTCCCCGCGACATCATGATTGTAAAACGCTGGGGTCTTCATCATCACGCTGTCCCATGCCGTGTGATTCGCCACGATGTCGATAATCACCTTGAATCCGCTGCGGTGCGCCTCCGTCACCAATCGCCCGAAATCGTCCGCTGTGCCGTAATCGGGATTGATGGCGAAATAGTCGCGAACCGCATAAGGACTCCCGATCGTTCCCTTGCTCCGCTCCCGCCCCACCGGATGAACCGGCATCAACCACAAAATATTCACGCCGAGTTCCTTGAGACGCGGCAATTGCTCAGTCACGCCGCGAAAATTGCCGGAGGCGGAGAACGTCCGCGTGTTTACTTCATAGATCACACCATCGCGCAGCCACCCCGGACTGTGCCGCGCCACAGGCTGCGCAGCCAACGCGCCCGCCAACAACCAAACGAGACCCAATCGATGTACCATCGTTCAAAGATACTCCGTAGAAGATGAGGATTTATAATGGGTTTCTTTTCCCGCCTTCTCCCAGCCGCGTTAATACTCGCGGGTTGCGAAGCACAAGCTCAAACCACAAAACAAATCTCCCTCAATTTCGAAGTTGACTACGTCCTGGGCACCACTGAGGATACTTACACAGGCTTAGGCACGATAGCCCCGTTCGGAAACGCCACCCTTCAAGGCACGGCGACCTTCGCGCCCGGAGTCCAAATCTCTGTGACCTTCACCGTTGCGAACGGCTCGACGTTTCAAGCCACCGCGACGTCCATCTCGGTCGGTCCTGGGGGATGTGTCATCCCCTTTACCATTGCCGGCGGTACGGGAGCGTTCACCAATGCAACTGGATCCTTCACCGCGAATTATGCCTGTTCAAGCAATGTGCAACAATCCGGGTCCTTTCTGATTAGCGGTACCGGCAGCATCACCACGATGCAGGCAGGCGGAACGTTTTCAAGGAGTCCATCTGCTTTGACATTTTCTTTCCCACAAGGCGCGAAATCCAGTTCTCAGCAGATCACGCTGAATAATGGAACCGCTCTGGCTGTTCCGTTCACCGCAGCGGCCAGCGCAGAAAGCTGGCTGAGCGTTTCACCCGCAGCCGGTTCCGTTCCTCCTCTCACCATCGCTTTCGCGAGCGTGACCGTGAACCCGGCCGGTCTGCCGCCGGCAACTTATGTCGGGGCAGTTACCGTCTCGGCCATGGGTCAGCAGTTTCCCGTGGCCATCACGGTCACCGTGAACGCAGCGCCACAGGCCCTGGCGCTCTCTCAAACCTCTCTGCGATTCCAGGTCGCCGTCGGTGCAGGCGCGCCTCCCGGCCAATCCGTCGCCGTGTTGAATCAGGGAACAGGCACGTTGAATTGGTCTGCCAGCGCATCGACACTGGTGGGAAGCTGGCTCTCCGTAACTCCAACCAGTGGAAGCAGCGGCAATTCCGCCACGGTCAACATTGATCCAACGAATCTGACGCGAGGTGATTATTACGGCTTGGTGCAATTTACTTCGAATGGCGCCGTCAATTCCCCGCAGAATGTAGTGGTGGTTCTGAACGTTTTGCCGGCCACAACTGTGGTCGCAATGGTGGAACCCGCCGCCCTGATATTTGTAGCACCGCAAGGAGGGACGCCTGCGGCTCAAACGGTCACGGTCACAAATTCATCCAATCAATCCACTGCCGTAAGCGCGACGGCGGTGTCCCAACCGAACGGCTTGCTCGCCACGAACTTGGCGAGCGCTACTGTCACCTCGGCGCAGCCAGCCCAGTTCATGGTTACAGCGAACATTTCGGGCCTCACGCCTGGTGTATATTCCGGCATCGTGCAATTCGAATTCGCCGGCGGCTCGATCCAGGCTGTGACGATTCGGATAATCGTAACGGGTGCCGCATCCTCCGCCGCGCACGCGGTCGCTGGCTGCACACCCACGCAACTCGTGCCGGTTTCCACAGTTCTGGTAACAAACTTCAATGCGGTCGCAGCGTGGCCAACCGCATTGCAGATTCAGGTTGTTGACGACTGCGGCTCGCCCATGGGTCCCGGCGCGGTGACCGCTTCTTTCTCCACCAGCGATCCACCGCTCGCGCTCACCTCGCTCGGATCGGGCCTTTGGTCGGCCACCTGGCAGCCTCGATTTACCTCTGCTTCGGCGCCAGTGGTCATCACGGTCACGGCGCAAAGCTCCCAACCTACTCTCATCGGCACGCTGCAGATCAACGGCACATTGCAATCCAACCAAACAGCACCGTCCATCGGTGGCGTGGTCAGCACCGCGAGCTACGTATCCAACGCTCCACTCGCGCCCGGCGCATTCGCTTCGATCTTCGGCGAGAACCTGGCCACAACTTCGATCCAGGCGGGGAAACTGCCGCTGACAACCCAGCTGGCCGGAGCTCAAGCCTTCATCGCCGGACGCCTGGCGCCCATCCAATACGCGAGCAGCGGGCAAATCAATTTTCTTATTCCTTTTGACCTGGCGCCCAACTCCACGCAACAACTTATCGTCATCCAAGGGTCCGCTTACTCCACGCCGGAGTCCATCACCATCGCACCGGCGCAGCCAGCCGTATTCACTCTTGGCGCAGGAGTCGGTGCCATCACAGTGGTCAAGGCCAACGGCGACCAATTCAGCGCCGATGCATCGCACCCGGCCAGCGCCGGCGACACGCTAGTCATCTACTGCGCCGGATTGGGCGCGGTGACTCCGCCGGTTGCGACTGGCTCCGCTGCTCCAGGCTCACCACCCGCGAAAGCATCCAGCACCGTCACCGTCACCATCGGCGGACAACCCGCTCCAGTTGCGTTCGCCGGATTGACCCCGACCTACGCTGGCCTATATCAAGTCAACGTGACAGTTCCGAGCGGCATCACGGCAGGTCCGAGCGTCCCAGTAATAATCACGGTGGCCGGCCTCTCAAGCCCTCCTGTTACGGTTGCTATTCAGTGAGGTCTAATACCGCCAGCTCGTCAGATCCGCGCCCGGCGGGGCAGTCTTCTGCATCCGCTCTAGAATCTTCGGCAGGTACAGCGTGTTGTAATGCAGACGCGAGATCGCGTTCGCGAGCGCTGGATCGCCGTTCCAGCAATGCTCCGCCCGATCCCCGTACTTCACCTCGCCCTCATACGGCGGATCGGTGGTCCCCTTCAGAAAATCCTCGATATAATACACCGCGTCGTTCAGAAAATAATTGTCCGCGCTTCCCACATAAATATGGATCTTCCCCCGCAGCTTCGGCCCCAACGTCGACCAGTCCCGTTTCAGGATGTAGCTCAGATCGTAATGCTCGCGCCAGTAGCCCGCGATGTCCGGATGAATCTCGCCAGTCACTTTGTCCCAGATCTCAGCCGGATACCCATCCTTACCCACTGGCGAAAATACCGCCTGCCAAATATCCCACTGTTCTCCCGATCGCCCTTGCGATCCGAGCGCCAGCTCGTAATCATTCAAATCCTGGAGCGTCGCGCTGACATGGCCCAAATAGTCCCGCATCCCCGGCTGCGCCACGCGCTTGTGCGGACCCTCCATGAAATACGCGTTCTTATCCTTATATATGTCCACCACCGTGTAAGCGCGGAAATCCACCGGATCCGGACACGCCGCAAACGTTCCGTTGTAGTGCTCCGGATAAAACATCTGGACCGCCAGCGCTTCCCATCCCCCTGTCGACCCGCCGTACAGGAATCGCGCCCAGCCCTGTCCGATTCCTCGAAAACGTTTCTCGATGTAAGGAATCAGCTCGGTCTCAATCGCGTCCCCGTACGGTCCCATATTGACCGAATTCACGGCGTACGAATCGTCGTAGTAAGGCGTCGCATGTTGGATCTCGATCACCAGAAATCGAGGGAACTTCGGCGAGATCCATTGCTGATAAAACGCGTAAGCTTCTTGTTCCTGGATGCGGTTGTAGCCGCCCAAATGAAATCGATCGCTGTAATCCGGCTTCAAGTTCGGATCGGGCGGTTCGGTGCGAAACCCGCTGAGGTCAGCCGGAAAGTGCCCGTGAAACACCGCCAGCGGATAATGCGCTTCCGGATGTTCGTCGAAGCCTTCCGGCACCAGCACATGCGCGCCCAGATACATCGGACGTCCCCAGAACGCGCTCAGCAACTCGCTTTTAATACGGACGTGCCGGACATATTTCGTATCTTTGGGCTCCGCGATCGGCGGTATCTGTTGATCCATCACGATTCGCACCGGCGAAGATTTTCCAGCCTCCAGCGCCACGTCCTGCGGCTTCGAATACAAGTTACCGGGCGCGAGATTCCAATGCTGCCCTTCGCCGCGATCCATCGGCAGCTTCACTGTGTAACCGGTAGCGAGATGGAAGGTCTCGTAACGATGCAGCAGGGCTTGCACGTAGTAGTGCCCAGGCTTCAGATCGGAAAGGCTGCGCACCGGATAACCAAAAGCGCGTTCATCCACCAGCGTTTCCTGCCCCGGCTGCACTCCGTCCACGTCCATGCCAAAGATCATTTGCGTGTTCGGTGAATTGTTGATCTGCATGCGCGGTTCAGCCGAAGGATCGGTGGAAACTATCAGCAGCAGCCGGCCATCCATCGCCGACGCGCTCTGTTCCCGCGCGAACGACACGGAAAACTTGGGCGCGGCAGCGAGTGGCAGCAGCAAAATTGACAAAGCCAGCGCGCAGCGCCTCGGCATCTTCATAATGTCAGCTCCCCAAATACAGAAATCGCGCGATAAACAAACCCGTGAGCACATACACCAGCCAGTGTACGCTTCGGAATTCGCCGCGTGCGATCTTCAGAATAGTGTAAGCCGTGAATCCGAATGCCAGCCCATTGGCGATACTGAAAGTAAGTGGAATCGTCACGATGGTGAGAAAAGCCGGGATCGCGATCACCGGATTCCCCCACGGAATCTCCGTCGCATGCACAATCATCATCGATCCCACTACAATCAGCGCCGGAGCGGTAGCTGCCGCCGGTATGGCACCCACGAGCGGAGCGACGAAAAGCGCCATCAAGAACAGAATTCCGGTCACGATAGCCGTTACTCCGGAACGGCCGCCCGCTGCCACGCCCGCCGCGCTTTCCACGTAGCTGGTTACGGTGGAAGTCCCCGCCAGCGATCCAATCACAGTGGCCGTCGCGTCGCAATACAGAATTTTATTCATCCTGGGAATGCGGTTCGCCTCATCGAACAGCTTCGCCTTCTTGCCCACCGCGACCAAGGTGCCGATATTGTCGAACAGATCCACAAACAAAAAGACAAAGACAATTTCAACGAGCCCGTAACTCAATGCGCCTCGGATATTCAAATGGAACGCCGTCGCGGTAATGTCCGCGAACGAGTAACTCTGGGGCTCGAAGTGCACCAACCCGAACGCTATTCCGGCCGCCGTTGTTCCCAAAATCCCGATCAGGATCGCTCCCCGAACTTCCCACGCCAGCAGCGACGATATCAACATCAATCCGAAAATCGCGAGCAGCGTGTTCGGACTTCGCAAATTCCCCATGGTCACCAGCGTTTCCTTGCTGGCGGTGATAATTCCTGAATTGTGAAGTCCGATCAGTGCGATGAACAGGCCGATTCCCACCGCCACCGCCGCGTACAGTTCCACCGGAATGGACGCCACAATCATTTGCCGCAACCCCACCGCGGTCAAAATCAAGAATGCAATCCCGGACAGAAAAACCGCTCCGAGCGCCGTCTCCCAAGGCACGCCCATCCCCTTCACTACCGTGTAAGCGAAATAAGCGTTGAGGCCCATCCCCGGCGCGAGCGCGATGGGGTATCGCGCCACAATTCCCATCATCAGACTGCCCAGCGCTGCGCAAACGCAGGTCGCCGCCACCACCGCCGTCAATGGCATCCCAGCCTCGTGAAGGATTGCTGGGTTCACGAAGATGATGTACGCCATCGTGACGAAGGTGGTGGCCCCCGCCAGGATTTCAGTGCGCCAGTTGGTTTGAAGCTCGCGAAATTGGAAGTACTGCTCGAGGCGGTCCTTCACTTAGTCGATGCTACTACACCATCAATGCTCGGCTGCGGCTTTCGTTCCGCACTCCTTGCGTTCGGATTG
>PMOK01000185.1:0-2476 GCA_003162425.1 Bryobacterales bacterium
TTGGTGAGCTGGCGAGTGGAAATGAATCCGAGGCTGGCTTGCGCGTGGGCCAGGCTCACGTCAATCGCGGCGTTGTATTGATGCTGCTGATCTGGCGTGAGGACATCTCCCAGGCGCGGGGCGTCGGCCGGTGGCGTGTTAGGCGCGGCGGGCTGCGTGGCAGGAGTCGTAGGCGCCGGGTTCACTGGGCGTGAGACGCGTTTGGGCGGTGGAGGCTGATCGGCTGGCTTGTTCTTCTGGTAGTATTCTTCCTTCGGGGGCGAAGTCGTAGTTGGCGCTGGCGCGGTTGCAGCAGGAGTGGTAGTAGGTTGTGCGGGCGCTGTTGACTTCGGCTGCGGCGCTTCCGCGGCTGGCACCGGCACAGGCTCGGACGGCACAGGAACGGCAACCTGCTTCTTATGGCAGGAAGATGCTGTCAATACTAGGAGAACCGTGAGTACTATCGCGGATAGTGGACGGCGAGTCGAAAAAGGCATGGAACAGCGTGTGGAATCAGGAAGTGCCCGTGGCTGAAGTGCGCGCTTCACCGTGATAATCCGCCATCCCCGGAAAACGCAGCCGGAAAGTCGTGCCTCTTCCAGGCTCACTGACAAAATCGATTGTACCACTGTGAAGCTGAACCACCCGGAATGTAGTTGCCAATCCAATTCCCGACCCTTGCTGTTTGGTAGTGAAATATAGATTGAAGATCTTCTCCTGAATCTCGGGAGCAATGCCGGAGCCCGCATCGGTAACCCGAATCTGGCATTCATCGGCGATCCATTCCGTTCGGATCACCAGCTTCCCACCCTCCGACATCGCTTCCAACCCGTTGTTGACAACGTTCAGAATGGCCTGCTTCAACAGGTCGGGGTCTCCGTTCAGCCACAGCTTATCGGTAAGCTCTGTTTCGATGTGGATGTTCTTGGCCTCGGCATCCACGGACACCAGGGCGAGCACCTGCTGCACAACCTCGTCTAAATCGAGCGGTCTGGCCTGGAGTTCGATAGGACGGTTGAAATTCAGGAAGGTCTTGACGACGTTATCCAGCCGCTTGATCTCCCGCGCGATCACTTCTACCTCGGGCTGCTCGGTATCCAGTCTCGATCGCAGTACTTCCAGATGCAGCGCCATGGCATTCAGTGGATTCTTGATTTCATGCGCGACCCCTCCCGTAAGCCGGCTGATGGCAGCCAGGCGTGACGAAACGTCGAGCTGCCGTTCCAACTGTCGGCGGCTATCCACATCGCGCAGTTTTACCAGCGTGCCCATCTGGTCACCGAGGCCCTTGCGCAAAACCTCAACGCTTACCAGCAGACGAATGTTGCTTGAGCCGTCGCGGGAAATGGTGACCGGTTGGCTGTGCACGGATTGCCGAGTTTTAACCGCATTCCCAATCACTCCTCCCAATACGGTTGAGGGCGGGAACAATTCGTCCAATCCAGTGCCGATCATTTGATCGTGGCTTTTGCCAAGCATGCGTTCGGCCGCTTCGCCGGCCATCATCAACCGGCCGGTATTATCGAAAAACAGCACGGCTTCCTCCAGCTTTTGCAGCAACTGCTCCACGTTGCTGCGCAATTCCAGAGCGTCCTGCCGGGCGCCGCGATACTGTTCGCCCAACAGGCTGAGTTTGGAGTGAACGGCGGCGAATTCGCTGGCTTCGCGCAGCGGGAGAATGGCCGTATCGAACTGGCCGGCGCGAATCATATCGATGCTGCGCCCCACGCGCTCCAGCGGGTCGAGCATCACGCTGGGCAACACCGAACCGAGGAAAATTGCGACGAACAGCGCTGCGCCAAACGCCAGCGCTAGAGCCTTTAGCGTGGGGTAGACGCTGTTCTTCAAAAATACCGATTTAATCAAAACAGTGATGTTGAATAGCACCACTTGCTGGTTCTTGCCGGAAATTCCGATAGGCAGCGTGGTAGAGTAATCCTCGCGGCGAGTCATCAGGTCTCGCAGATTTTCGATCCAGTTGCGGACCTTCAACTCTTCAAAATCGTGGACGCGCTCGATCTTGGCGCCCAGCTTGGTGGGACCCGCCGCGGCCAAAACCCGGCCTTTCTCGTCGGTAACCAGGATGTCCGCTACAAGTGTTTCGTCTCCCCAAGCCCGTTTGAGCATATCGGTGACCTTGGGATCGCCTCGAATGATCTCCGTCCAGGCCAGCCTCGATTCCTCGAGGGAAGACGGCTGCAGCCCGCGCGCAGCCGTCTCGCGCTGCAAGTGGTCTACCAGGTTGTTCTTGACCTGTTTGGCAATGAAGTCCGCGCGCTCAGAAGCGTCCGCAAAAGTGGTGCTGGTGAAGGCGAAAAGGTACAGCGCCGACATGCCAAACACCACCAGAGCGACCAGCGCAACGATCGCGATCCTGAGCCGGGCCTTGATTGACATCTACCTAAGGAGCCCCGGAACCAGCTTCTGCCTCCGCGGCCCCATATTCCTTCAGCTTGTTGAAAAGAGTCTTCAGGCTGATACCCAGGATTTCCGCGGC
>PMOK01000185.1:2515-14471 GCA_003162425.1 Bryobacterales bacterium
GGAAGCCGGACGGCATCCGGCTCTGCGATTGGTTGCGCCGGCCGGGCACCCGCCGGTACACCGAAATCGCGCGGCAAATGATGCGACGTGATGGTTCCTTCGCCTGCCAGGATGACGGCCCGCTCCAGCACATTCCGCAATTCACGAACATTGCCTGGCCAGGAGTATCGCGTGAACTGTTCCATCACATCCGGTTGAACGTCCACCACACGCGTATCGTGCTTGCGGTTCATGCTCTCGATGAGTGCCTCGGTGAGCATCGGAAGATCGCCGTCCCGCTCGCGCAAAGCCGGGAGGGTGATTTGAAACACGTTCAGCCGGTAGTACAGATCCTCTCGCAGCTCGCCCTTGCGCAACGCATCTTCGATCACTTTATTGGTGGACGCCACTACGCGCACATCCACCGAGATTTCCGTCTTGCCGCCCAGACGCCGAACGCAGGAATCTTCCAATACGCGCAGGAGCTTGGCTTGCGTACCCACGGGCATCTCTCCCAGTTCGTCCAACAGCAGGGTTCCGTGCTGGGCCAGTTCGAAGCAGCCCGCACGTCGTTCTACCGCGCCCGTGAACGCGCCTTTTTCATGCCCGAACAGTTCGCTCTCCATCAGCGTCTCTGGCAGCGCGGCGCAATTGATGGCGACAAATGGACCGCTCGAGCGCGGGCTCAGGTGATGAATCGCGCGCGCCACCAATTCCTTGCCGGTTCCGCTTTCACCTCCGATCAAGACCGCCGCTTTGGAGGGCGCTATCTGCCGAATCAACGAGAATACCTGCTGCATGGCTGGACACGAGCCCACCAGATCCACCAGCACGCCCTTGTAGGACAATTGCCGCTGCAGGCGTTCTGTTTCTTCTTCCAAACGGCTTTGGTTGGCAGCACGCTCCAGCAGTACTTTGAGCGCGCTGGCCTGAATCGGCTTCTCGAAGAACCAAAATGCCCCCAGATCGTGAACGGTTTGAACCGCAGTCTCGATATTTCCAAAGGCCGTCAGGACGATGGATGGAGGAGGATCCCCCTGCGCCTGGAGGCGCTTCAAAAGCTCGAACCCGTCGACTCGCGGCATCATCAGGTCCGTCACCAGAACGTGAACCGGCGATTGACTCAGCTTTTCGAGCGCTTCCTGGCCGTCCGCGGCGGTTTCCACGGCATAGCCCCAGGATTGGATCATTTTGGCTAAACCGGCGCGCTGATTTTCTTCATCATCGGCGATCAATACGCGCGTCTGGGGAGCGGCGGTAGCATTGGCCATCACTACAATCTTAACTTGCCGGGCAAGTTTTCGCGATTATCTAAAGACACCGGCTCCCTTACGGTCGCGGCTCGGAAAGATGTTACCGAACTGCGGCCGTGTGCCTTGGGCTTGCGGTATGGATTGAATCGCGGACGGCAATGCTGCGGGCATCGGCTGCGTCAACCACTTCTTGATCGCCGGCATCGCGGCCATCGCGGACTGTTCCCCCAGTTCGATCAGCCGGCTCGCGCTCGCAAATGAATCCCAAGACATGTCGGCAACTGGAGGACTGATGACGACGTTGGAGTAACGCCGCCAGCTATTCTCCGTGCGCGAGCTCATTACTTGAAAGCAGCGGCTGACCACCGAGAACATGTTGCCGTAATCCCCATTGCCCTCCTGATTGGGAATGGAAACCGAAATCACGCGGTCGGCGCCCATCTGCAACAACGGCGCGGCGGGCACTTCCATGCTCACGAATCCGTCCACTAGCATCCGTCCCTGATAACGCAACGGAAGAAACAGACCCGGATAGGCGCAGCTGGCGCGTATGGGAGCCACCACGTCGCCCTTGCTGTGAAATGTGACGGGGCTGCCTTTCACCAAATCCGTCGCGATGATCGCTAGCGGGATCTGCATCTCTTCGAAGCGGTTGGTTTTCAGTAAACGCCCCAAAAACGTGATCATCCGGTCGTTCCCGGCCAGTCCCAGCAAATTGACTGTCCAGCGCGCGATGTCGCGAAACTTCATGGATAGCGCAATCCGCTGGATCTCGTCCGCGCTCGATCCGCTGGCCATCGCGGCCGCAACGATCGCTCCAGAACTCACGCCGGCCACGACGTGAATCGGAATATTATTCTTCTCGAGCGCCCGCAGAACTCCGATGTGCGCGATGCCTCTGGCAAAGCCTCCGCCTAGCGCCAGACCAATGCGCGGCCCTCCGGATTTCTTGGCCAGCCCGCTGCGGAACCACTTCGCGGCGGCTTCCAACCAGCCTAACGCCGGTTTCATCTCGACGGCGTCCATTTTGTTGCCTCCCTTGGGTCGCGTAAAATGTCTGATATACGTGTCCCCACTATTTAGATGCATTTCGGCTTCCAGAGCAATTTGGGTTCTCACGCTCCTAAGTGTAATATATATTACATTATGTCCGGCTCAGCGTGAACTCTCCGGATCGGCCGAAGCCAAGCTGGCTTTGGACCGCTTGAACGTTATGGGGAGCGCGTTGATGATTGCCGCGCACCCCGATGATGAGAACACCGCGCTGCTGGCGTACCTGGCGCGCGGCCGAAAAGTGCGCACCGGATATCTTTCGCTCACTCGCGGCGAGGGCGGCCAGAATCTGATCGGTCCTGAGCAAGGAGACGCGCTCGGAGTAATCCGCACCCAGGAGTTGCTAGCTGCGCGGAGAATCGACGGCGCCGAGCAGTTCTTCACGCGCGCCATTGATTTTGGCTTCACCAAGACCGCACAGGAAACGTTCGATAAATGGGGTCACGATAAGATTCTGAGCGATGTGGTGTGGGTGATCCGGCGATTCCGGCCGGACGTGATTATCCTGCGATTCACCGGCACTGCGCGCGACGGGCACGGCCAACATCAAGTCTCCGCATTGCTCGGCAAAGAAGCCTTTTCCGCAGCCGCCGATCCGCACCGATTTCCGGAACAGTTGCAGTGGGTGGAACCATGGCAGGCCAAGCGAATCATGTGGAACACATTCGCTTTCACCCGCCAGCAGGAAGAGGAAGCGGCGAAGCTGCCCAATCAGATCGCCGTAGATCTAGGCACTTATGACCCGGTACTGGGACATTCTTACGCAGAGATCGCGGGGATGTCGCGGAGCATGCATCGCAGCCAGGGAATGGGCGCCCCCGAGCGGCGCGGGTCCTCGAAGAATTTCCTGGTGTTAGTAGCTGGAGAACCCGCATCCCAGGACATGTTCGATGGGATCGACACAACCTGGAATCGCATTCCTGGAGGTGCTCCGATTGGACAGATTCTAGCAGAAGCTGCCCACGGTTTTGATGTCGAGCATCCCGAAAAAACGGTTCCAGCGCTTCTCGAAGCTAAGAAACTGATGGCCAATTTGCACCAGCCGGCGGTGGATCTCAAGCGCCGCGAGCTGGACGAAGCCATTGTTCTGTGCTCGGGATTGTGGTTGGATGCAACGGCCGACAAATACGCGGTGGTGCCCGGGGGCGATCTCAAGATCAGTGCGACCGCGCTCAATCGGGAAAAGCTACCGGTAGACGTGGAATCGGTGGATGTAGACGGCATGGCGAAGTCAACCGCCGACCTGGCGCATGGAAGTCCGCTGGCTTTCAACGAACCGCACGTTTCAGCATTCAGCGTGACCGTTCCCAAAAATCAGCCCGTATCGCAACCTTATTGGCTACGCGAACCCAAACAGGGGGAAACCTACACTGTTCCGAACCAGATGGACATCGGTCTCGCGGAGAATCCGCCGTTGCTCGGCGCGCATTTTCACTTGCACATCGATACCACGGAGATAGAAGTGAGCCGTCCCGTGATGTTCCGATATATCGAACGCTCGGAGGGCGAGAGGACGCGGCCCCTGATCGTTGAGCCGGCCGTAGCTTTGCAGCTCTCCGAGGGCGCGCGCGTGTTCCCGAGCAGCGCTCCCAGAAGCATCCACCTGCAAGTGGAAGCGAACGTACCCAACGCTTCTGGCCATGTGCAAATACAGCTCCCGGCCGAGTGGGCCGTGGAGCCGCGCGAGCAGGACTTCAAGTTGACCAGCGCCGGCCAGGAAACACCCGTTTCCTTCCGCATTACGCCGCCGTCTCACGATTCCAAGGGGACACTGGAAGCTAGCGCCAACGTGGGCGAAAGCAGGATCGCGGTGGGGATGCAGGTGATCAATTATCCGCACATCCCTCCGCAAGTATTGTTCCCTCGCGCCGTGACTGGCCTGGTGCGCACTGACGTCCGGCTGCTGGCCAAGACCATCGGCTACGTGATGGGCGCAGGCGACGAGGTGCCCGAAGCGCTAAGGCAACTGGGGGCGGACGTGGTCCCGCTGAGCGCCGACGACTTGGCGCGCGGCGATCTTTCACGCTTCGACGCGATAGTGACCGGTGTCCGCGCCTACAATACGCGGCCCGATCTGCGTGCCAACCAAGAGCGCTTGCTCGAATACGTCAACAATGGCGGCACAATGGTGGTCGAGTACAACGTGCTGGAAGGCGGCTTTGTGGGCGGCGATCCTTCGAGCGTGGCCAATATCGGCCCCTATCCCATCAAAATCGGCCGCGATCGCGTGACGGTGGAGGAATCGCCGGTGGAGCAGCTGGTAGACAATCCGGTGCTGCACAAGCCGAACGAAATTACCGCAAAAGATTTTGACGGCTGGGTGCAGGAACGCGGGCTATATTTTGCATCCGAATGGGATCCGCATTACCAAGCGTTGTTCGAAACGCACGATCCGGGCGAGAAACCTTTGCGCGGCGGCACCTTGTACACCCGTTACGGGAAAGGAGTTTACATCTTCACAGCGTTCTCGTGGTTCCGCGAGTTGCCGGCCGGTGTTCCCGGCGCGTATCGCATTTTCGCGAACTTCTTGAGCGCGGGCAAGACCCAGTAATCACCGACTCCCTCATGGTCGCCGTTCGGTAGCGCTTTCCGAACCGCGACCATGAGGGAGTCGGTGCCTTTTTCTTACCAGTTCCACCACCGACCACCCCAAAGCTCTCATATTCCTCAACCCTTTACCAAACTCTGTCAACCAATTCGCCTGGCACTCGTCCAGAATGTATGATGGGCGCGATGGCTGATCGGCTGGAAGTCAGTCTGGACCGCGGGGCGAGCACGCGCGAATTCGGCGCCTGGATGACCTCCGAGCAAAAACGGATCTTTCTGCTTTGCAAGAGGATGCTCCAGGACATCGGGGAAGCGGACTCGGCCACTCAGGACACCTTCGTAAAAGCGTGGCAAGCGCTCAACCGGCCTGAATCGAAGGAGTTGGATAACCCAGCCAGTTGGCTAACCCGTATTGCGGTCAATACTTGCCTGGACCGGTTGCGTTCCCGCCGCTGGCAATTTTGGCGAAAGCGTCCCGCTCCCGAAGATGAGGAGACCATTCTCCGGCTTGCCCCATCGGATGGGCCAAGCGCCGAAGACCGGATCTTCGCCGCCCAAATCGGCGACCGGCTCGAGAGCGCGCTTGATAAACTCAGCCTGAGGCAGCGCGCCGTGTTCGCCTTAAGGCATTATGAAGACCGGAGCTTGGCCGAGATAGCCGGGATTCTGGAGCTGGATGTTGGAACAGTGAAGGTGCATTTGTTTCGTGCCATTGAAAAGCTTCGGGAGGAGCTGCACGATCTATACTTTCGCGATCGAGGGACGAAATGAAACATTGGACTGAAAACGATTTTCAAAAATGGCTGTACGGGCTGAAGGAAGAAGATGCACACCTTCAGACCTGCAGCGAGTGCCGTACTGAAATGGAGCGGCTTCGCCTGGCGCGCCGGCGTACGTTCGCCGCGCCCGAGGTTTCAGAAGATTTCCTGGCCGCACAACGCCGCAATATTCACAACCGGCTCAATCACCCCAACCGCAATTTCGCGCCGCTGCGCTGGGGCTTTTCCGTCGCGATGTTGTTGTTGGTGGTTGTCGGATTGACGCTGACGCCCTTCAGAAAATCCCCGGTGGCTCTTACCAACGACGAGCAGTTATATTCCGATCTTGCAGCCATGGAACAAACTTCCGAGCCGAAGGCGATTCAGCCCCTGCATAGGCTCTTCGAGAAATAATCATGCTGCGTTCACTCGTCCTGGCGTTGGTGCTGAGCGCTTCATTGCTCGCGCAGATGCCTCAAAGTCTCTACCCGTGGTGGGGCAATAAACTCGTCGTCAAGCAGTTGGATCTCACGCCGCCACAAGTGCGCCAGATCCGTGCCGCAGTCACCGAGGCTCAGCCGCATTTGCTCGAGGTCCGCGCCAAAGTCCTCAGGGCCGAGCAGAACCTGGAAGATCAGTTCAATAATGATCCCGTCGACCAAGGCAAAGCCAACCAAGCCCTCGAGCAATTGATCACCGCCCGCATCGACCTGACTCGTTCGCTTACCGAGCTGAGCCTCAAACTCCGCGTGCTACTCACGGCGCAGCAATGGCGCGAGCTACAGCGTCTGCGCCCCAATCGCAATCCAAACGATCTACAGGCGCGCTAACCAAGGCCCGCAGAGTAAACCTGATCGATTTTCGCCGCCATGATGAAATCGCTCTCGCTCAGGCCCTTGATCTTGTGGGTGTAGATCTGAACATCCACCTTGCCCCAGGCCAGGCACAGATCCGGATGATGGCCTTCCTGTTCGGCCACAGCGCCCACCCGGTTCACGAAGTCCAGCGCGATTTTGAAGTCGCGAAAAAGAAAGGTTTTGGCAATATGATGCTCTTCCACGATCTTCCAGTCCGGTAGTTGCTGTGCGAGAGGAATCAACGCCTCGCCCCGCAGCGGCGGAACGCCTCCGCGGCACGGAACACAATGTTGCTCGGTTAATTTACTCATTCCGAACCGCGACCGTGAGGGAGCCGGTGCATTTTCTTAATCTACCGCAGCGCCTCAGGCTTCCCACCCGCTTCCTTACTCCTCTGCGCCGCGTCCATAAACGCAAACATCTCCAGCGTCTCTTCATTAGCAACGGGCGGCTTGCTAGTTTCAAAGAACTGAACGATCTCATGCACCAGCGGCGCGTAGCCTCCATCCACTTTCCGGGAAACTTCGGACGTCTGCCCCTTCGGATTCTTCCGATGCACAACTGCCCCGTAATCTCCATACGGCCGCAGCGCCCGTACCGTGCCAATCCGCCCGCCCTTCCAGCGTCCCACAATCACATCCGAATCGGCCGTCGAAATGCGGCTTACCTCTTCGCACCCTTGTCCCATCAGCGTGTAGAGCATTTCAACGGGATGAATGGCGTACCACGAGAGATCGAGTTGGTGATGCTCTTCGAGCGGTCCCGGGCCCCACGTCATCGCACCTTCAAGATCGTCGCTCTTGAGCGACGCGACTCCGCCAAACCGCATACTGGACGAACTAAACCATGGAACGCTCTCCGCCTTCGCCAATCGCGCAATTTCGCGGGCATCTTCCAATGTGGACGCCAGCGGTTTGTCGATGAACAGCGGCTTGTGAGCGGCGATTACGATGCGTGCCTGCGCAAGATGAATCCGCCCGTCATTACTCAACAGCAGCACCGCGTCTACCTGACGGCACAGCTCTTCAATATTGTCGACGATTTTGACTTGCCACTTGTCTCGAAGTTCGGCGGCGAACTGATCCACCCGCGTGCGGCTAGCCTCGATGTCGGCGCTGCCGCCTTTGTACGCTGCTACTATCCGCGCGCCCGGCACGTGATCCGGCGCTGTCGCGTCATTCAGAATCTTAGTAAAGGCAGTCGCGTGCGATGTATCGGTCCCGATGATCCCGATCCGAAGATCCGCTGCTATCATCGTGACGCTGAATGCGCCGAACAGTGCGAAGGTTTTCATCACGCGTCATTGTACACTGGGTTAACCCCCGTTGGACACTTCCACCCCACTGAAGTATGTAAAAGGCGTAGGACCCGCGCGCGCGGAGATGCTCGAGGCCAAGGGCCTGGTCACGGTAGAAGATTTGCTCGCCTACGCGCCGTTCCGCTACGAAGACCGCACCAACGTCAAGACCATCGCGCAGCTCGCACCTGGAGAAATGGCCACCGTGATTGCCGAAGTTAAATCCGCGCGTCTGGCCGGCTTCCGCAAACGTAATCTCGGCTTGTTCGAGGCAATCTTTTCGGATTCATCGCACCAGCGATTGATGGGCAAATGGTTCCACGGCGGCTATCTGGCGGATCGCTTCACTCCCGGGCTGCGCGTGGCGCTCTACGGCAAGGTGGAACTCGACAGCTACACGGGCGACCTGCTCATCATGCATCCCGAGTTCGAGATTCTCTCCGCCGACGATTCAGAAGGTGAGGCCGCGCTCCACACTGGCCGCATCGTGCCGATTTACGAGGCAGCCGGCAAGATCACCACACGAGTCTTTCGCGGTCTGGCCCACCGCATTCTTGGATCCATCGAGCCGTTGCTCGATCCCCTGCCAGCGGCTATCCGCGAGCGCCTCAAGTTGCCGGATCGTTGGACGGCGATCCAGGCCCTCCATTTCCCCGAGACCGGTTCCGACGTGCGTCTGCTGAACGCGTTCCGCAGTCCGGCGCAATGGCGATTGATTTTTGAGGAATTCTTCTGGCTGGAATGCGGGCTGTCGCTGAAGCGGGCCAAGGCGCGAGTGCAGGCAGGCATCTCCTTCGAACTGAACGATCGCGTCCGGGAACGAATCAAAGCCATGTTGCCGTTCAAACCCACCGGCGCGCAGAAACGTGTATTGAAAGAGATCGCTGAAGACATGCAGGCGCCGCATCCCATGAGCCGGCTTCTGCAAGGCGATGTGGGCAGCGGAAAGACGCTAGTGGCCGCCGAGGCCGCCGTGATTGCCATCGAGAATGGCTACCAGGTGGCTGTGCTCGCGCCTACGGAAATTCTCGCCGGCCAACATTTCATCAATTTCAAGAACATGTTTCAAAAGGCTGGCTATGTGGTGGTGCTTCTCACCGGGTCGTCTACGCCCAGGGAGAAAGCGCAGTTAAAAAAACTCATGGCCGCTGGCCTGGTGCACATCGGAATTGGCACTCACGCGCTGATCGAAGAGGATGTCGAGTGGAAGAATCTTGGCCTGGCCATCGTCGATGAGCAGCACCGCTTCGGCGTGATGCAGCGCCTGCAATTGGTTTCGAAGGCCAAAAATCCCGACGTTCTGGTGATGACCGCGACTCCGATTCCCCGGACACTGGCCCTCACCATCTATGGCGATCTGGATATTTCGGTGATCGATGAGATGCCGCCCGGCCGCAAACCGATCCAGACCAAACACGTCACCGAAGATGAGGTGGAGCGGGTCTACAGCTTTTTGAAGAAGCAAGTCATGTTGGGCCGGCAGGCGTACGTCGTCTATCCGGTGATCGAAGAATCGGAATCGCAGGCGGTGAAGGCGGCTCAGCAAATGCACCGGCATCTCTCGGAGATTGTGTTTCCCGATATTCGCGTTGGATTGCTCCACGGGCGGCTCAAAACCGAAGAGAAAGAAAGCGTCATGGATGAGTTCCGGCGTGGCGAGGTGAAACTCCTGGTCTCAACTACTGTGATCGAAGTCGGCGTGGACGTAGCGAATGCGACGGTGATGGTGATTGAGCAGGCGGAACGATTTGGTTTGGCGCAACTGCATCAGCTCAGAGGGCGTGTTGGGCGCGGCGCCGAGCAGAGTTACTGCATCCTGGTGACCAGCCGGCTGAATGACGCAGGACGCGAGCGCATCCGGACCATGGTGGATTCAAGCGATGGCTTCTACATCGCGGAAATGGATTTGAAGCTGCGCGGACCGGGAGAATTTTTCGGAACCAAACAATCCGGCCTGCCCGCACTGCGGATCGGAAACATTATTCGCGATCAGGACCTGCTCGAGATCGCACGCAGCGAAGCCCAGGCGTTCATCACGAATCCGCCATCGCAAGAGGAACTGCGCAGGGCAGTGAGCTATATCCAGCAACATTGGCAGCGGCGTTACGGATTGGTGCAGGTAGGCTGATGCGAGTAATCGCAGGAGAATTTCGCAGCCGCCGGCTAAAAACGCTACCCGGCTTGGAGACGCGCCCCACGCCGGACCGTTTGCGGGAAGCGCTATTCAATGTCCTGGCGCCGGTGATCTCAGATTCCATTTTCCTGGATGCCTACGCCGGCACAGGCGCGGTGGGAATAGAAGCGCTGAGCCGAGGCGCGCGCCGCGCGATATTCGTCGAGAAAAATCGTGCCGCGGTGGAAGTGATCAGGGAGAATTTGGCCGCGCTTGGTTTGGAAACCCACGCCGATGTATACACGGGCAAAACTCTCGCCGTACTGGAGCGCGTGCAGGCCGATATTGTGTTTCTAGATCCGCCCTACCAGAAAGAGATCGAGTACGAATCCGCACTCATTGCTCTAGGTGCATCCGGAAGCAAACTAGTAATCGCGCAACACGCATCCCGCGCCAGTCTGAATCTGGAATACGCAAACCTGAAGCGCTACCGACTCATCAAGCAGGGCGACAACTCGCTGAGTTTCTACCAGAGTTGAGGCGGATTATTTCCCGGCTTGGAGCACCAGGTTCACGACGATCATGATCACCGCTGCGCCGGGTAGCACCAGCAGCGCCTTCTTGAGCCGCTTGGGATCGCCGCCTGCAATCGAGCCGATGATGCGCGAACTTACCGCCAGGCCGATCCAGCCTGACGTGATCACGATGCCAGTGGCGGTCGCGGTCATCACCGGGAATCTGTCTCCTACGATGGCTAGCGTGGTTGGAAAGACTGGCGCCATTGCGACTCCGGCCAGGAATACCAATATCCACGCAACTTTCGGATCTTTGGTTTGCAGCATCAAGTAGGTGGTGATCAACATCAGAATCGAAGCGGCCAGCGTTACCGTCAACGCCGGTACGGTAATCAGAACCCGGGAAACTCCCACTCGGCCGACCAGCAAACCCAGTGCAAACCCGAGCGACAAAACATTCAATGCGCGGGATTGCGGAATTCCCTGGGCAATGAGATGTTGCACTAGCCAGTTCCAGACGCCCACTTCCGACGCGACGTAGAGGAACAGGAACAGGGCCAATAGCCAGAGTTCCGGACGTCCCACCACGTCGCCTACTTGTGAAAACACAAAACCTTTCTGGCCGTTGGGCGCCGGCATAGGCGCTGCGATATTGATCAACAAGGTAACTGCCGTAAGGCCGGCAACCAAATAACACAACCGCGTCGAGTTCCTCGCAAGCAGATTGGCCGAGATGAATGGCGTTGCTAGACCACCCAGACCGAAGAACAGATTCAACAGGTTTAAGGTTGTACCGCGATGTTCCGGAGTGACATCGCTAGCGAGCAGGTTAGCCGCCGTGACAATGATCCCGCCGCCGATTCCCAACAAAAAAAGGTAAGTGGCTGTTGACCCAAATCCGTTGGCTCGCGGCAGGAGCGCCAGAGCGATAGTGATCATCGATAAGCCGAGCAACATCCCGATCTTCTTGCCTTCGTTATCGATCAGTGGGCCGACGGCGACGGAGGCAATAATCAACCCCAAGGCCTGACAAAACGCGATGGTTCCGTTTTGTTTGGGAGTGAGCTGGAACCGGGCGGAGAGGTCGGGCAGGATAGTGCCGAGCATGGCGGCGATCATGCCATAAACAAAGATGGCCAGGATGGCCGCGAGAATCAGCATAAGCAATCAGGTATAGCAGATTCGGCGGTGCGCCGGTTTTTCGGTTCATCGGTTCTTCAGTTCTTCGGTTCCTCGGTTGCGCGGTTCATCGCTTGTCTGTTGAACTGAAGAACCGAAAAACCGAAGAACCGAAGAACCGAAGAACTCGCAAGCCGCAGGCTTGCGATTATGGATGGACGGCCAAGGTTACGCCGGCTTGCGATGAATTGCCGCCTATGGTAACCACTACCGGAACCGCGACACCGGTGCTGGCGCCGGTGGGAACCACCGCATTGATTTGCAGCAGGCCGAGCATGGAACCGGGGATTGGGCCGGCATAGTAGTCGACGTTCGTAACATCCGCGGCCTGGCCGCCAATGGTTACCGTTGGCGCTGGACTGACCTGAGGAAGAGGCGTTAGAGCCGCCGGGACAATGTATCCGG
>PMOK01000193.1 GCA_003162425.1 Bryobacterales bacterium
GAAGATCCGTTCCGCGCAAGAAGCGGAAGCGGCCATGAAGTAGGTGCCCATGAGACCAGCTAACCGATCCATTTTATTGAGAGCTGCTTTTCTAGCGGCTCTTCCCGTCTGTTTCGCGCCGCGGATTGTGGCCAAAGACCCCAAACCCGCGCCCGCCACGCATCCCAAGAAGACCGAAGATACGTTTATCAACGGCGCCCCGTTGACGTTTGAGCAGGTGCTCAAGTTCGCAGGCCAGGATGCCATTCCGCTGCACCGCCGCAAGGAAGCGATTTTGAACCGTGGCGTTGATTTTTTGCTAACGCCCGATCAGGCCGACAAACTCAAAGCTGCAGGTGCTTCCGACGAGATTCTGAAGGCCATCAGAAGCAAGACCAAACCACTGGTGGCTGTCTCGCTTCCGCCTCCTCCGAAGAAGGATCCATTGGGCACGGTATTGGGCACCGTCTTACTCACCTGCGCACCTGCCGAGTGCGACATAAGCCTGGACGGGACCGCCGTCGGACCAACACTGGATGGACGGCTGGAACTAAAAAAGAAGCCCGGCAAGTTAGTGGTCGACTTCAATGCCAAAGGCTACATCGGCCATCAAGCCACGCTCAGCGTCGAGGCGGATCGGAGCATCCCGGTCTCGGTGGTGCTAGAACCCAGCCGCGCCACGCTGGAAACTTTCGGGGCCGATCTGCTCGAGAAAGTAGTGAAAGCCGTGGCCGGCGACGATGGGCTGCGCGAGCTGACAACAGTGCAGGCTTCCGGCAGTCTCACCGTCTGGAGTAACGGGGGCTCGAGCGTACGCTGGACGCTGTTCATGCGCAACAATCCGGACCGCGCGCTATTTCAAGCCAAGGCCGGAGCCATCCTGCATGAAGTGGCTTTCACCGGCAGCGAATTCACTGCCAGCAAGAACCTGAAGGGGCAAGACGCCTTGGATCTGCCCACTGATTTAGGTTTCATCCGCGACTATCAGGTTTCCGCAGTGCTGGCCCGGGTCAGCGGCCCGCAATTCAAGATTGTCGCGAACCATCCGGTTCCGGGCGCTGACGAAGAGTATCCGCTGGTGGCGGAAAACGGCACCGAGAAGATCTCGATTGGTCTGGACAGCAACTTGCGTCCACAAAAAGTACGAATCAGCACCACCACCGGAGTAGGCTCCGCGCTCATTAGTTACTCCGACTATTTCAAAGGCGAAAAGGCATTCTATCCGAAGACCGTGCAGATCAAGCCGGACGGCTCCCCGCACGGTATCGACGTTCGCTTCGACTCCGTGAATCTGAGTCCCAAGCTCAACGCCGCCGACTACAAGTTGCGCGGCAAGCCGCTGATGAACGTCGGAAACTGAACCGCGACCGTAAGGGAGTCGGTGCCTTTCCGCTTCCTGAGGGAGATTCGCTACCGTATAACCAGGTATGCGTCTTTTTTCCGACCGGCTGGTAGAATCTGTACACAAAACTGGAAGTCCGTGCGTGGTCGGTCTCGACCCTCGCATAGATCTGATGCCGGCCTTCATAAAATCAGGCCGTGCCGCGCCCACTGCTGACGTGATCCGCTCCGTCATTCGCGATTTTCACGAACTAGTGCTGGATACAATCGCCGGATTGGCGTCTGTCGTCAAGCCTCAGTTGGCATTCTTTGAGCAATACGGATCGCCCGGCATCCAGGCGTTCGAAGACACCGTCCAAGCCGCGAAACAAAGAGGACTGCTGGTAATCGCAGACGGCAAACGCAACGACGTGGACTCCACCGCCGAAGCCTATGCCACGGCCTACCTGGGGGAAAAAGCGTTCGATGTGGATGCCATGACGGTGACGCCGTATCTCGGCCGCGACAGCATGCTTCCTTATGTAGATGCCTGCCGCGAGCACGGTAAAGGCATTTTCATTGTTCTCAAGACTTCAAATCCTGGATCGAGAGATTATCAGGACCAGGTGCTTCAGGATACCGGGCGCCCGCTCTATGAGACCATCGCTCAGACCATTCGCGAATTCGGCGAGGGTCTAGTGGGAGAATCGGGCTACAGTTCGATCGGAGCGGTGATTGGCGCGACGTTCCCCGCAGATGCCAGCCGTCTGCGCGCGCTCCTGCCGCGAGCGTTTATTCTGGTCACTGGCTATGGAGCGCAGGGAGCCAGTTCGCGGGGCGCTGCCGCCTGCTTCAATGCAGATGGATTAGGAGCAATCGTAAACTCGTCGCGTGGAATCACGTACTCCTTCGGAAATGAAAACGTGACCAGGGAGATATTCGTGAAATCGGTCCGCGAAAACACGCTGCGAATGCGAGACGAGATCGCGGCGGCCGCGCTGGCTATTTCTTCTTGAACAGGGAAGGCAGCTCGCTGTAGTCGGCAGCGGGAGTCTCGCCGGGACAGTCATCCTCGGTGTTGAAGCTGACTCCGGACGTTTCGTAGCTGTAGTTTCCTTTATCTTTCACCAGGAAATAAACGATCAGCGGCTCGGGGATTTCGCGGTCCCCAATAACGTCGATGCCCACGCCGACTTGCGTTACTCCCGGACGATTGACGCAGGGTTGGACAAACTCATAATCGCCGCTGACGGAGTCGGCGTGGAGAAGATTGTGCCATTTCACGAGGGTGTCCGAATTGCCGCTGCGGGACTGCATCTCCTCCCAAGGCCGGGTGAGCCATTCATGCACGAAATCCTGCGGCTGAAGTGCGACCGGATCGATTCGTTCCACACCTTGGGGCCCGATACTGTAATGCAGTTCGTAAGTTCGCGTGTAGCCGGGAAATATTGCTTTGGCGCCCAACTCGATGAGGAGATCTTGCGCGGTTAGCTTTACATTAGGGCCTTCATCGAGGACAAAGCTGTGGGTCGACGAGAACAGCGGCACGGCCGGCTCGGCACCAGGGCCAATGCGAAAGAGCCTGTAATCGAGTTGGTTCCACACAGAGGCACACGTCACAGCGAACCATGCGGCGTAAAAGATGCGGCTCCCAGAAACGTCCGGAGCGGAAAGCTGTGTCTCGACCACGCCACTGCCCCACTCGTGTGAGCCCTGTACCTCCAGCAGCCGGCTTCGCGCCTGCGAAAAGTGATAGACATAAACGGATTCATCATTGCCGCACCCCGCCGAAACGCCTGCTCGTACCACCAACGCTTCGGGATATTCGGCGGGACGCGTCAGCTTCAACCTGGAAATGTAACCGAAGCCAACACTCGGATCTTCAGGTTCAGCTAAGCCCGCTTGCCGGAGCTCCGCATTCAGTCGCGTCTCCAAGTTTGAAAAGTCCGCATTGAGCTGCGCTACGTTGGAAGGCAAGCGCGATTCAATCCAGTCACGAAGCGCGCTTTTCTGTCTGGTCCAATCGATATCCGCGCTGCCTCGCAAGAGCACCGACTCAGCCACCAAATGATTCAGCGCGTCCTGCCCGAACATAACCGGTGCTGCAGCCAGCAAAAGCAACATGCACCAGAGCTTTGACATCGGACGATCAATATTGTACCCACTCGGGGTTCACGGTGTTGCGGGCTTTACCGCGAGCGCCTTCAGATCATCCAGCGAGCCGTTGAATCGATCGAGATCTACTGGCAGAGTGACACCCGGCGATTTCCCCTCGCGCGTATACTGCCAAAAGGTCCAGGAGTCCCATGGCTTCGCGACCGTGGGCGTGGCAGCGTCGGTGTAATGGGCCAGCCACACCGGGAAGCGTGCTAGCGCGGGAGCGTTCTTGAGAATTTCGGTGGCGAAGGCGGGGCTTAGATAAACAATCGGCGTCGCGCCCAGGCGGCTTTCCACCGTTTCCAGCCACTGGATCGCCAAAGGAGCGCGGCCGTCAGACGCAATACCGGTCCAGGCGGCCGGCACTTCCAGATCCAGAACTGGGGGAAGATCGCCGGGTTCCAGGCGGACGACGGTGCGGATGAACGATTCGGCTTGGGCCGCCGCGGGAACCGTGGGATGGAAGAAATGGTACGCCCCGCGCAGCAGTCCGGCATCGCCCGCGCCGCGCCAGTTCTGTATGAACCTGGGGTCCACGTTCGCCGCTCCTTCAGTGGCTTTGATAAAACAAAATCGGATCTCCGACGCTGCCACGGCCGCCCAGTCAACGGCACGCTGAAAATGAGAAACGTCGATTCCAGGCAGCATGTGCGCAAGCACCTCTGACCGCAGAATATTACGCTGCGGCACGAAGAGGCGGCAGCGAAGCCATCGAAACAGCCTCAACGGTTTTGTTTTCAACCGGAAATATTTCTGGAGGTTTTGTGACCGCGCAGGAGCCACGAATCCAAGGGATTCAGGAATTCAAGAAGTCGAGGAAGA